>JAPOYX010000099.1 GCA_026706345.1 Gemmatimonadota bacterium
ATTTTCAATGAAATAGCTATCAAATAACAGGGAAACTATCTGACGAGCAGATCATGGCGCGCGTGACGAATTCGCCCACTCAGGGAATCATCGATCTGCGATCGTAGCGGTCTTCGATCGCTGGTCGGCCAGATCCTTGACGGTCGAACGGCACAGACGCAGAATGTGGTCCGAAACGACACCGACCCGTTCTCCACAGAATTCGCCAGACTGGAGGAACAAGCGCATGACAGGAACGCAGAAACTGGGACTGAGTGCGCTGCTGTTGATCGCAACGGGCGCTGTAGTGACCACAGTTGTAGTGACCGCACAGGACACGCCGGAAACCCTCGACCCTCTCGTTATGCACTGGGGAGCTGCCGATTGGGGGCCATCGACAAACATTCCCGGTTTCCCGGCCGGTCGGAGGAACGCCCCGATTGCCACCGATCCGCAGACAGGTGGTCCAATCTACTTTTCCCGCTTCCCGGCCGGTTCAGAATTTGCGATGCACTGGCACACCTACACGGAGACACTGGTCGTGCTGGAAGGATCGGTCGACGTCACGCTCGGCGGCAAGTTGTACACGGCCGACGCAGGCAGCTACATCATCCTCCCTGCCAGAATGCCTCACGGTTACAAGGTGCCGTCGAACGCTGACGTCGTTCTCCTCGCGAGGCGCGATGGACCGGCGGACTACTTTTTTGTCGATCCTTCGATCCAGGATCTAACGTATCAGCCCTGACATTTGCCATGTCTGCCATAGGTGCGCCGAAGCTGCACTGGCCGAATGACGTTGGCCTTCGAAATCTACTGGTCTGGCGGTTGGATCAAAACGGGCTGTCACTGCGCTAGCGGCCCGATCCAGAGGCCAGTTCGGGGCTGATGAAATCGAGACAGCTTTTGGGCCGGAGCAGTCGGTCGCGTACCCACCGATTAAACCGCTCAGGCAATATTGTCCAGGCGTGCCGCCACCTCTTCGCGAACGCGCCTGACCGAAGGCCGTTCCGCCAATCGCTCGGCATACGCTGTATCTTTAGGATACCTGTTGTAAGGCATGTACTTCGCGGCGTAGCAAAACGCTGCCCCGGCCGCACAGTCCGACAGCGAAAACTCGTCCCCGTTGGCCCACTCGCTTTCGGTCAATTCGTATTCCAGAAAATCGTACACCGCCTTTGAACGATAGCGAGCCGTTTCGATTTTTCCGGTGTCGCGCTCGTCCTCCGGCTTGCGGCTTTCGCTGAACAACGTAATTACGGAATCGGTCAGGTAGAAGTCGATGAACCGATCCTTGAACCGCGTCTTGCGCGCTACGTCGGAATTGGTCGAAATCAGCGGCGCACCGCCCAGGCTCTCGAGATACTCGATGATGATGCTGGACTCCGGTATGAGCGGACCATGATTGAGGACGATCAACGGGATCTTTCCGAGGGGATAGATCTTGCGGTACCGCTCCCGTTCCCCTTCCGCCATCAGGTTGACGATATGGGGCTTGAACACAAGCCCCTTCTCGTAAATGGCTATCAGGACCTTCTGCGAATACGTCGACAGCGGATGATAGTAGAGTTCGAATTGCGGCCGCGATCGCTCATGCGCGTCGCTGGCTTCGCGCTCCTGCGCCCGGTGGCCCTTCAATGCGACCGCGGCGTCACGCTCGGATTCGTAGGGACCGTGCCAGTTGTATTGCTGATCGTGCCAATACCACCCCCCCGGCCAAGGCTCTTCGGCAAACTTCGTCGCATACCACTGGGAAGCCCAGTACCTGGGATTGTTCAATTGAAGGTTCTCCTGGGTTGGTGCGCTCAGAATACCCTAATCGTTGTGCAGAATGGCCAACACGACGACCTCGACGGTTCCCCTGCACTTGAGTTGCCGGATCGTCGTCTGAGAACGCGGACGACTCGCGGATGCGCCCTCGGGTCGCTAGTATCCGCCCATGGAGTCACAGGAGGCAGTAGTGATCGGTGCGGGCGTCGTGGGTCTCGCCATCGCCCGGGCGATGGCGATCGATGGCCGCGACGTGCTCGTGATCGAGCGAAATGAAGGGATCGGCGAAGAAACGTCGTCGCGCAATTCCGAAGTCATACACGCAGGTATCCACTACCCTCCGGATAGTCTGAAAGCGAAGCTGTGCGTTCGTGGCAAGAAACTGCTGTACCGCTACTGCCGGGACCGATCGATCCGCCATCGGCGCTGCGGCAAGTTGATCGTCGCGGCGAACGAAACCCAACACGCGGAACTGGAAGCGATCCAGGCCCAGGGGCAGGCAAGCGGAGTCGACGATCTGACGATCATGGACCGGGCCGGGGTGGCAAGACTGGAGCCCGCGGTGGTTTGCACATCGGCCCTGATTTCACCCTCCACCGGAATTGTCGACAGTCACGGACTGATGATGTCGTTTCAGGGCGACCTGGAGGCAGCCGGAGGAACCCTCGCCCTGCGATGCGAGTTTTTGCGAGGGCAGGCGGACGAGGAAGGCTTCAGATTGCGCATCCGATCGGCGGGCGAACCGGTCGAAGTCAAGGCAAGGACGGTGATCAACTCTGCCGGACTGGCCGCGGAACACGTTGCGCGGCGCATCGACGGCCTGCCGCAGCGGCTTGTCCCCCGCATACGTTTCGCCAAGGGCAACTACTTCGTCTACCGGGGCAAACACCCGTTTCGCCACCTGGTGTACCCGGTGCCGGAACCCGGCGGACTGGGCGTGCACGTCACCCTCGATCTCAATGGCCAGGCGCGATTCGGTCCGGACGTCCAGTGGATCGACGCGCCCGACTACTCGGTGGACGAGTCGCGCCGGGACCGATTCCACGACGCCATCCGCACCTATTGGCCCGGGGTGGACCGCGACCGGCTGGCGCCCGGATACGTCGGCGTGCGCACCAAGCTCATCCGCCCCGGCGATCCGCCGGGCGACTTCATGATCCAGGGACCGGCCGCGCATGGGATACCGGGGCTGGTCAACCTGTACGGCATCGAATCGCCGGGGCTCACGTCATCGTTGGCGATCGCGGAACTTGTTGCCAAGGCCGTGGCCGGGAAGCGCGCCTCCTGGAG
>JAPOYX010000100.1 GCA_026706345.1 Gemmatimonadota bacterium
ATCGAAAAACTGGCTGCGAATGATGATGATCTCTTCAGCCTCGTCGAACTCGAACTCGAGCGGGAAGACGCTGGAGTAAATGATGGCGCCCGGCGTGGGCTTGCTCATGCAGGCCAGTTCTGGATTGTCTTCGGAGTTCTCGCTGTAGGCAGCCTGCGCGGTTCGGCCCTTCTCGGTGAGCGTGAGTGCCCTGCGCGTGAGCTGATCCAGGCTCCCGGCGTCATCCGGACCCAGACTGGACCGGTCCAGGATCCACCGGCCTTCCAGCGTGGTGGTGCCGGCGCCCACCGGGACCGGCGAACGGGGTTGCAGCAGCGGCACACCCTCGCGCTCGACCGACGCCAGCAACCCGTAGGGCCGGCCGTCGCGCGCCGGGCGCACGCTGACGGTGACACGGTCGCCCACAGCCAGCGTGCCGGGCGTCCATCCCCGACGCAGGAGAAGGACCGCCGGACTCATTTGGACCGTCCACTCGATCGGGCTGCCGGCTTCGTCCGTGGTTCGGACCGTGAGGTAGGTATGCGGATTTCTCATGCTGTATTCGGTCACGACCCCTTCGAAGGTCGCCACTGCATCCAGATCCAGCGCAGCATCGCTGTGATGAGCCGCCAGCGGGGAGATGTGCAGCAGCGTCGTCACGACGCCGAGTGCCATGCGTCTCATGCCAGACCTCCCGCAGATCCGTTGGATTCGCCCCAGTCCCTCGCCTGCGGAGATGCCGGCTTCGGCCGAGGTCAGGAGCGTCACCCGGGGCGTGCGACTTCGCGGCAGCTGACCGCCCCGCCGCAGCCTTCGTGCTCCCCGGCCGAGTCGGGCCCGATTGTACCGATTCGGGCATCGTTGATGGCCATTGAGGTGGTCTTGCCGTGAGTCCGGTCCAGGTGGCGCGGATGTCCGCCGAGACCCTTCGCTGTCGGTCGACCCGGCTGGGCTTCGACAACGACGGCTGGTCGGCGATTCGTCGATCGGCCGTTCATTTGTCTGGCGCGACGTCTCAATTCCAAACCGCCTGCCAGCAGGCTGTTGCAGCTTGCGGCATGCGTCGCAGTAGACATACCATGGTCAGGGATTTCCATCCGGCGGCGGGCGAGCATGTGCGTCGTCACGGGAGGATCCCTCAATGCACAGTCTGATCCGCGCCGTACTACTGTCAACTGTGCTTGTGTCGCAAGCGCTTGTGGCTCATCACGCTTTCGTAATGTTTGATCTCGAGGCGGAAGCCTTCGTCCGCGGTACGGTCGCGGAGTTTCAGTTCCGGAACCCTCACACCTACCTGTTCGTCGACGTGACGCAAGGGGATGGCCAGACAGATCGCTGGAGAATCGAAGGCGAGACCCGCAACGACCTGTTCCGCAACGGGTGGCGCGAAGATTCGTTGCAGCCCGGCGATATCGTCACAGTGCGTGTGCAGCCGAACAGGGATCCCGCACGAAGCTACGCTCGCCTGTTAAGCGTGGAGAAAGCCGACGGGGCAATGCTGACGATTCCCAATGAGGCGGATGAGCGCGGCCGCGACGACGCAGTTCCCGCTGACAGCCTGGAAGGGGTTTGGTTACCCATCCAGACATTCCGCCAATACCAGACCAAGGTGAGGTCGTTTCAGAACGAAAACGCTCGGGCGGCGCTGGCACGGCAAACCGGATTACCGCCCAATGCGCAATGCATCGACCTGTCCATTCCCGGGCGTTTGGGACGGGCTCATGTATATGAAATCGAATTCGCCGGTGAGGATCTGATCCTGATTCACGGCGAAGACGATGCCGAACCCCGTAGAATCTACCTAGACGGGCGCAGTCACCCTGAATCAATTCCGGAGGACGAACAGTCCTGGACCGGTCACTCCGTCGGCCGCTGGGAAGACGGCACGCTGGTCATAGACACGCGGCATTTCAGGCCCCATCCGGGCGGTAACGGTGCGCCTCCATCCGGTAGCAGGAAAACCCTCGTGGAGCGATTCCGGCTGAACGAGGACAGGACCCGGATCGTGATTGATTTCACGCTCAACGACCCGGAG
>JAPOYX010000101.1:0-486 GCA_026706345.1 Gemmatimonadota bacterium
TGATACGGCTGTATGAGCCCCAGGCCGGGACCATCTGCCTGGACGGTCGTGACGTGAGGGAGTTGGACCTGGTCTGGTTGCGTCAACATGTGGTCGTCATCGGCCACGAGCCCTTTCTGTTTCACGCCTCGATTCTGGAAAACGTGTCCTACGCCAGCCCGGAGGCAAGCCGCGAAGAGATCGTCGCGGCGGTCACGGCGGCTGGCCTGCACGAGTATGTGACCACGTTGCCTGACGGCTACGAGACCACTGTGGGCGAACGGGGTGCGCGCCTGTCGGCCGGCCAGCGTCAGCGCATTGCCCTGGCCCGCGCCCTGCTCAAAAAGCCCCGGATTCTGGTGCTGGACGAAGCCCTGTCCGGCCTTGACGTCGAAAGCGAAGCCGACCTCCGCCAGACCTTGTCCGCGGTGATGCAAGGCTGCACGACCCTGGTCGTGACCCATCGGTTGAGCTCCCTCCACGCCGACGATGCGGTTGTCGTGCTCA
>JAPOYX010000101.1:525-1944 GCA_026706345.1 Gemmatimonadota bacterium
CGCGACTCATCTGTTGGAGATAGGTCCGGGCGGCTTCCGGCGTCAGGTCCGGGTGGCGCTCGGCCCGGAGGGCGAGGGCTGCGGCAATATGCGCCGAGGCAAAACTATGGCCGTAAAAGTTCTGCGTCTGGGCCGGGCCGGGCAGGGGGCGCGGATAGGGATGGGCGCGAAAGGGAACCGGGCTGTCTGTGAGGGCGCGGTATTCGTCCCAGGCGCAGCTTTCATCCGCGGCCACGCCTATGACGCCGGGTAAGGTTGCGGGTAACACATCCGAGCGGTCCGGGGGAGAAGACGCAATCAGGATGAGGTTTGCTTCTTGTGCCTGGGCGACGAGCGTCGAGAGCGGCTGGCGATGCTGCGCGTTAATCAGCCCCAGACTCAGACTGATGCTTTTCATGCGCTGTCCAATGGCCCAGCCCAAGGCCGCTTCCAGGACCGGAAACGCAGTGGCCAGATGGTCGGTAAAAATCTTGACCGCGTAGAGTTCAGACTGCGGGGCTTTGGCACGGACCACGCCGGCGAGGGCGGTTCCGTGCCCGATGTGATCGGGGTACTCCGGGCTGGTCTGGACCGCGTTCTCATCGTTCAGGAAAAAATGGATACCACCCGCAACGTTGCCAACATGCGAATGCTGGGCGTTCACCCCGCTGTCGATAAGCGCGACTTTGACTCCCGCTCCTGTCGGCGCGCTGTCCTGACCCATGTCCCTGCTCCCTGCTCGCAAAGCATACCATATATATCTGCTTATACGAGGGAGAAGACGGTATCTACAACTCCGGTTCTTTCTATTTGACTCTCACTCCGAGAGGTATAGAATCCGGCTATTGCGTCAGAGATGGAGTCCAGTGTTTCAGCCTGGAGGAGAGGACGGGTATGACGACCGGAAAGACATGGAAACGGATGAGAAGGCACATCTGGGGGTTGCTCGTGTTGGCGGGGCTCGTTGGCCCGACCCACGCCGTCAAGGCCGCAGAACACCAGGCGACACTTTCCGCCCGAGAAACGTTGGTGATCCGCTGTATACGTTGCCACGCGCCGCAAGGAGACAATGGCAAGCTTGACGCGATTGAAGCCCAGCGCAAGTCACCCGAAGGCTGGAGCATGACGCTCAGCCGTATGGTCCGAACGCACGGGGTCGAATTGCAGGACGGAGATGCCCGCATTCTGGTCAAATATCTGAGCGATAACTACGGGCTGGCTCCCAAAGAAGTCGAGCCCTATCGCTTTATTCTCGAACAGCGTAATACCCGCACCACGCAGGACGTGCCCAAGCCTCTCCAGGCCGGCTGTATCCAGTGCCATACCTACGCGCGGATCGCCTTGCAGCGTCGGACGCAGGACTCGTGGGAGCGGCTGCCGGACGCCAAGGTCGCACTCATGGCGAATGTCGGCAGTGAGACCGCATCTGCCGGCCCGTTG
>JAPOYX010000101.1:1954-3164 GCA_026706345.1 Gemmatimonadota bacterium
AAGCCTGGACGGCCTGGCAGGCGGCCAAAAAGCCGAGCTATGCCGGAACCTGGCTGGTGGTTGGTCACGATCCCGGACGCGGTGGGGATTACACCGGACAACTCACGCTGACCGCCGGGGAGGACGATCAATACACCGGCACGTTTTCCTATACATTTGCCGACGGCTCTCGGATGGAGGGCTCCACGACCGGGACGATATACACCGGCTTCCAATGGCGCGGCGTTGCCCAAGCCAAGGAGAGCGGCCCGGCCGGTCGGGAGATGCGGCAGCGCGAAATCCTTTTTGCGTCTGAAGATGGCAACACCCTGACCGGCCGGCGCTTGCTGACCAACCTCGGCGACCTGGGCATGGATGAAACCTGGTATCGCAGCCAGGGCCAGTGACTGCTGCTGACGGTCAGTCCGGCCATGATCCAAACCGGCTCCCCCCAGACAGTAAACATTTTCGGGATGGGCTTCTCCGGGGATACGCTGTCGGCGGATAAATTTTCTTTTGGCGAAGGTGTGGGGGTGTTGTCCCTGCGGCTCGATGGCAACCAGACGATTGTGGCGGAAGTCTTTGCCAAGGCCGGCGTGGCAGAAGGGCCGCGCACGGTCTCCATTCAAGGTGTGGCGGGAACGGGGCAGGTCGCGGTCTACGAGGCGGTCGGTTACAGCCGCATCACGCCGGAACGGGGCTTCGCCCGGCCTGGCGGCATTCGGACGCCGAAAATTTTTCAGCAGTACGAAGTGGTCGGCTACGCCAACGGTCCGGATAATGCCAAGGGTACGGACGACGATGTCAAGCTGGGACGGATCGGCCCGGTCAAATGGAATCTGGAAGAATATGTGAAACGCCCGAACGACGACGATATTCAGTATGTCGGCGCGGTCGATCAGACCGGCCTGTTTCACCCCAACGAGGATGGGCCGAATCCCAAACGCCACCTGATGGAAGGCAACGTAGGCGATGTCTGGGTGGAAGCCTGGTATACGCCCGAGGGTGCGAAACGGCCTATGGGGGCGCGCGCCCACCTGCTGGTGATGCCGGCCAAGTTTATCTTTCCACCGATTGAATAGCATGCTACAGAGCATGTGAGGGGAGAGCGATATGGAACTGCACTTCCGTGCGGAAAACGCCCACGCCATAACGGAGGGCAACCAGAACATTCTGGTCGCGGCCAAAAGCATGTCCATGTTTGTCATGGACCCAGTCTCCCAGGCCGTCC
>JAPOYX010000102.1 GCA_026706345.1 Gemmatimonadota bacterium
GGCCAACCGCGCGAGCACGCGCGATACGGGGCCGCCACCCAGCAGGATTTCGGTGGACCGCTGCCGCAGCCTTTTCCCCGGGAGATCGGCCCGCGGGCCAAGGAGTACCTGGCGGAGGTGGTAGATTCCGGTCTCACCTGCGACATGGTGGGGAGGTTCGAACGGGCCTTTGCCGAGGCCAACGGCGCCGCCCACTGCATCGCCACGCCCGGATGCACGCCGGCTCTGGCCGTGCTGGCCGCGGCCTTCGACTTTGAACCGGGCGACGAGATCGTCGTCAGTTCGGTCAGCGACTTCGGCACCGTCCAGGGCCTGATCAGCGCCGGTTATATTCCCGTTTTCGCTGATACCGCTCCGGGCACGATCAACGTAAGCGCCGAGACCATCGAGGCGTGTATCTCCGAACGCACCCGGGCGATTCTCGTCGTGCACTTGAGCGGTCTGATCTGCGATATGGATAGCATCAACGAAGTCGCCGCACGCCACGGTCTGGTGGTCTACGAGGATGCCTGCCAGGCGGTCTTCGGCCGCTACAAGGGCCGCTACGCCGGCACTCTGGCGACGGCCGGCGGCTTTTCATTCGACGCGGAGAAGACCATGGGTTCCGACGTGGGCGGCTGCATCCTCACCGACGACGATGCGCTGGCCGAACGGGCACGGTTCGTCGGCCACAGCCGCGCCGGAGAGATGGTGGAGCACTTCGGGCGCGTACACACGGTGAACGGCTTCGCCCATCGCATGACCCAGTCCACTGCGGCGATCAGTCTCGCCCAGCTGGAGATCATTCAGCCGCAGGTGGAAAAGCGCGATCGCATGATCCGCCTGTTGAGCGCGCTCCTCGATGAGATTCCGGGCATCACGGCGTTGCCGATCCCGCCGGAAACCGAAGTGTACTCCTGCTGGATGGCGGGATTCACCGTCGATCCGGAACAGTTCCGGTGCGACGTGGAGGAATTCGGCACCCAGGTAGCGGCGGCCGGCATCCCCGGGGCGAGCCCGATGCGCTACTACCTGCTGCCGGTCGCCCTGCCCTTTCTTAACGAGGCCGCAAAGAAACAGCGCTTTCCGTACTCGCAACCTCCCGCATCCTGCACCTACCGCTACGACGCGGAAAGCTGTCCTAACGCCTATGAGATACTGGAGCGCTTCATCCGCTGGAGCTCGTTCTGCGATAAGTACGAGCCCCGCCACTGCGAACAGGCGGCCGCGATCATACGCCGTGTCGCGGAGGAGAACCGGCGATGAGCGAGAACGACGGAGATCACTCGGTGGAGAAAACGCTTCGACTCGCCGCCCGTTACTACCGTTCCGTGCCTACGGACCGTGCGGGATACGAAGAAGTCACCCTTTCACTGCCCGTGGAAAAGACCGCCCTGGTCGGCCTGCATTGCTGGAACATCGGCTGCCCCGACGGACCGGATACGGACGCTGACTACTGCGTCGGTATGGGCTGGCCCCAGCCGACGGAGGAGGCCGCCCGCATCATGGCCGAGGTCATCCGGCCGGCCATGGATCTCGCCCGTACCATCGGGATGACGGTCTGTCACGTCGAGACGGACTGGATGGACCGAAAGTACCCCCACATCGAATCACGCCGGTCAGACGCGGCGGCATCCGTTCACCCGGTAAGACAGGAGTTGTTCGAACGGGCCCACGGCGTCGACTACATGGAGCGCTCGCCCCTGGCGGAGATGCGGCGCGCCGAAATCGTGTCTCCGGTCGGGGACGAGCCTCTCGTGTTCTACTCCGACAAGCTGGACGAATACCTGCGCGGACGCGGCATCGAGACGCTCATCTACATGGGGTTCGCGACCGACATGTGCCTGCTCGGCGCCGAGGGCGGCGCACGGCACATGCTGGCGCGCGGGTACCGTTGCGTGGTCATGCGGGACGCGACCGTCGGCGTCGAGTCGCCGGACACCTTTCCGCAGCGGTTGGCGACCAATTATGGTCTCCACATCTTCGAGTGGACCCTCGGCCACGGCTGTACTTTCGCCCAGTTCAAGCAGGCCGTCGACACATCGAATGGCGATTAGCGACGAGATGAAAGGCGAGTAGCGATAGGGCCAAAGAAAGGCGACCTTTAATGAGTCTGGACATCTGTCCGTGGAAGTACGGAAAACGCTGGGTTTACTCGATCACCTACGACGAGGCACTGGCCGACCTGCACCGCTTCGCTATTCCCATGCACGATGAATACGGCATCCCAGGCCACGTCGAAGTCGTCGTCGGCCAGATGGGCGAGATCCGCAAGATCGGCAACTCCAGTTTCAACGGGTATCGCCACATGAACGGGGAGGAGTTACGCGACCTGCTCGCACGTGGCTGGGGCGTGGGAAACCACTCATGGAGCCACGAGATCATCACGCCGGATACGGTGGACCGGGAGATCTGCCACGCCAAAGAAGTACTCGAGGAAGCCCTCGGCGAGGCGGTCATCCTGTACTGTTCGCCCGGTGACAATACCAACATGGCCGACCACGTCCTCGAAGCCTGCCGCAATTCCGGCTACGTTGGTGCCATGAGCATAACGGACGCGCTCAATCTACCCGGGGACGAGCTCTTCTGGATCAACCGCACACCACTGCACGACCACTACTACCCGCCTTTTTACAGCGCCTTCGACCCTTTCCGAAACATCCGCCAGGCCCAGGCCGTGCAGGGCTGGCTCATCGACTACTGCCACTGCCCGCTGGATACTGCCGTTCACCCCAACAAGGATTGCTCCGAAGCCCAACTCAGGCAGCGCCTTGAAACGGTGTTGTCCGAAGGGAGCGACGCGGTCTGGTGCGCGGTGCCGGAGGAAGCGCTCAGTTACCACCTGATGCGGCGACACGCCCGGATCGAGACTGTGCGCGGTGGCGACGCCAGGGGAGACAGGGGTGATGGGACAAGAGGAGATGGAAGTGATAGAGCCGCGGGCGGTGCAACCGAAGTGCAACGCTTTCGAATCAGCCTGCCGGGATTGCCCGAACAGGTTCCGTATCGTAGTCTGACCATGGAAGCCCGGGTACCGCCGGCCTGGTGCCGCGATCCCCGCGTGGTGGTGGACGGGCAGGAACTGGCAGCAGAGGTGGTTCGGCCCGGCGTGCTACGGGTTACGACGCAAGTGAAAGAAGGTACCATGATAGAGCTGCGCACCACCCAGCGCCTATGACGGTGACACTCCGATCAGAAGTTCTGATTTTAACCCAACACACTTTCCCGACTGCGTTGGATTCAGCGATGGCAAGCATATTCTGAAGCGACTTTCCATGTAGGGAAGAAGATGTCGAGTGCAATACTGGGTAAAGTATCGCCGTTTTTTATCGTAGACGAACTGGCCCCTTCGGTCGCGTTTTACAGGCAATTAGGATTCGAAATCCGGTATCAGGCACCAGAAGTAGATCCGTTTTTTGCTATCGTTGGTCGAGACGAAACGCAGATCTTCTTGAAGGCGATCGCCGAAGATATAAACCCACAACCGAACAGTTCCCGTCACCCCTGGGCACGCTGGGACGCGTTTGTCAGCGTAGAGAATCCCGATGCGCTTGCTGAGGAGTTTAGTGAGGCCGATATAACGTTTCATAAGGATCTGGGGGATACTGAGGATGGGCTAAGGGGTTTTGAGTTGCGCGACAATGATGGATACATCCTTTACTTTGGACGACCGTGCAGAAAGTGAGGAAATCGATGGTGAACCGGCGTAGTCTCAGCCTGGTGGCTTTCTGCTGCCTGTTGTGGAACGTCCAAACCTGCGAAGCCCGGTCCCCGGAGCGACAGGCTGTAACGCGTCTGACACTCACCAGCGATGGAGAAGCTACTGAGATGAATTACCTCCTGTATTTACCATCGGCCTACGTAACGAACGAAGAGGAATGGCCGTTGCTCCTTTTCCTGCACGGTGCCGGCGAGCGAGGAGACGATCTTGAGCTAGTAAAGATTCACGGTCCACCGAAAATGATCGCGCAAGGGAGGGATTTCCCATTCGTGGTCATTTCGCCGCAGTGTCCTGAGGGTGTGTGGTGGTCCATAGAAACGCTCCATGCGCTGATCAATGAAGTCATCGAAACCCATCGCATCGATACGTCCCGGATCTACGTGACTGGTCTGAGTATGGGTGGATACGGGTCATGGGGACTGGCATACACCTATCCGGACCTGTTCGCCGCAGCCGTTCCCATCTGTGGGGGCGGGGAGCCCGAGAAAGCGCCGCTGATGAAGGAGATTCCGACCTGGGTCTTTCATGGCGCGAAAGATACGGCCGTGCCGCTCCAGCGATCCCAGGAGATGGTTGATGCGCTCGAGGAAGCCGGAGGCGACGTCCGCTTTACCATATATCCTGAAGCAGGCCACGTGGAGGCATGGGAAAATGCGTACGGCGATCCAGAACTGTGGGAATGGTTGGCAAAACAGCGACAGAAGGATTAAGGAATACATACCTCATTCAGGACTTGACCACCCCCCTTACTCCCGCTTCCAAGCAACAAAGTCCTCCTGCTGGTGAACTCGAATCTCATCGAAAACACCCTTCCATAAAAAAGTGTTAACGATATAGGTAAATTGTTTTATATTGTCGCATATGGAGATAACATTCGCGAACAGGGAACTGGAGAAACTGTGCAACAGGTCAAACTATGCGAAACGGAAACTAGGTGATCAAGGAGCCAGAAAACTTCAGTCTCGACTCGCGGATATTGAAGCCGTGCACGATGTGACCGAACTGATCGCGGGCTCACCGCATCCCTTGAAAGGAGACCGGGAGGGTGATTTCTCTCTCAGGCTGCATGGAGCCCAGAGACTGGTGTTCCGACCGGAACACAATCCGCTTCCGAGGCTTGAGGATCGGGGGATCGACTGGGGTAACGTAACAGCGGTTCGAATCGTTGAGATCGGCGACTATCACAGTACCTGAATACAAGGAGGGATTTCAATGGGCAAAACAAGGGTAGAATCCTTAAAGCGAGACTGGATCTCGCCACCCGGAAGCACCATAGCGGATCTGCTTGAAGAGCGCAACTGGACGCAAGCCGAGTTGGCAGACCGACTGGGTGTGTCGCGCAAGCATGTGAATGAACTGATAACCGGAAAGGCTACGATCTCGGATGCAAACGCCATAAAACTGGCACGAGTACTGGGCAGTACAGTCGGTTTCTGGTTGAATCGTGAGGCTGGATACCGGGCGGCTCTTGCCGATCAGCAAGCGATCGAGCAACTGCGTGATGACGTGAGTTGGTTGGACGAGCTGCCCATTTCACATATGCGCAAGGCGGGATGGATAGGAACCTATCGAGATAAAGCACAGACCGTGTCCGATTGTTTGCGGTTTTTTGGTGTGGGATCGGTCGATGCGTGGCGAAACTGGTCGGCTGGCCTGGGACAAACAGCCTATCGCATGTCGGATAGCGCCACTAAAGCTTTCGGTTCTATCGCAACCTGGCTGCGCAACGGAGAAATCCAGGCGTCCTCATTGGAATGCAATGATTTCTCAAGGGAAGTCTTCAATACAAATCTGGAATCACTTCGCGCTCTTACGCTCGAACCGGACCCCGATGTCTTTGTGCCACGTATGCAGAAACTGTGCGCCGATGCCGGAATTGCAGTGGTGTTTGCGCCCACACCCAAGGGATGTCCCGCCAGCGGCGCAACACGCTGGCTCGCTCCGAACAAAGCGCTGTTAATGTTAAACTTACGATACAAAACCAATGACCATCTCTGGTTCACCTTCTTTCACGAAGCAGCCCATATCCTGCTGCATCGCAAGAAACTGATGTTCCTGGAGTTAAATCAAAACGGAGACGGAAAGGAAGAAGCGGAGGCGAATCGGTTTGCCGCGGATCTATTGATTCCACCGCGGTATTACGACCTACTCAGAACCCTCGCCAGTTCGAGGGCAGAGGTCAGCCAATTCGCCAGGGAGGTCGGAATACCACCGGGTATTGTCGTCGGACGGTTGCAGCACGACGGAATCATTACCCACAGGCAATTGAACGGTTTGAAGGTCAGATACGACTGGGCGTGATTGCTTCCGCTGTCGAGAGATCCTCAGCACGGACGTAAAATCGCACCACCCCGCCGGGAAACCTCAAATGAATGCTCACGGCCGCCCGCGCTCATCCTGAACAGGTCGCTCTCCCGGGTTATCCGAACCATCGAGGAACGGTCACAGAAAGCCAGGACCAGGACTTCGTCGTCCGTACCCGCCACTAAGCGTGTCGATGCTTCGGTAGCATCCGGAAGAAAGCTGACGAGACTGCCGGCGGCGAGTCCGGAAGGCGCGTAGGGCACCTCCTCCTTCCGTAGTCGAAGGTCCCTGCCTGCGACCGAAATCACGTCCACCACATGCGATCCCGCACCCAGACGGGCACGGTCTGCCCCCAGTTCGCGCAGATCCACGGGATTCAGCTTGTAGGCCAACTCACCGCTACCGGTCTCTGGACCCAGGCCTACGGCCGGATCCACGATCAGCCGGTGACGGCCCGGACAGTGAAGGTCGATCCGGGCGAGATCGCAGTCCTTGGAGACGCCGGGGGTCTGTACCGAGCCGCCAAAGGCCAGGGCGGTATTGGGCCTGACGTAGAACGTGCGCGGTTCCTCCCGCGAAGCGAGTCCCTGCGTGTCCCGTCCCATCTCGCCGAAGACCGCCGGGTCGTCCAGGCGGCTCGACTTGCCATCGAGGGCGATCTCCATCCACGGCTTGCCGCCGCGCCGGTTGAAGCCGTCCCAGGCGATTTGAGCTTCGTGCCACACTCCTGCTTCTACCGTACCCGGCGCGTGCACGGTAACCAGGTTGCTGTTCTGGCTTTGCACACTGAAATGCAAACGCCCGTCCGTATCGACGACGAGGGCGAAGGTGTTGACCCCCGTCCCGAGAACCCCTCCGACTCCGTTCCCGGCATTGAACAGAACCCGGGCGCCGCTCGCGTTTCCAGGGCCGCTCCCGCGATCCCGCAAACGGAAACGAAGACGCAGGCGCCCTCCGTTGGCGCGGAACCAGGGTTTCGCCTCGTATTGCAGGGCGTCGCCGCCACGCAACCTGACATGCGGACAACCAACGCTGACAACCCGCACGCCGCGCGGACGGCGCCTCAGCGCCACGAGAATGATCGGATGGCCCCCTCGTGATATCCAGTATTCGTGCTCGGTTCGCCGGGAGGAGACGCGCAGCC
>JAPOYX010000103.1 GCA_026706345.1 Gemmatimonadota bacterium
CTTGGCGGCCATCTCGGGCTGACCCTCGGTCAGCCGACTGACCATGGGCGTCTCAATCGCACCCGGACAGACACAGTTCACGCGGATACCGCTCTGTGCATACTCTAATGCCGCCGAGCGCGTAATCCCGACCACGCCATGCTTGCTGGCGATATAGGCCGGCAGGCGGTAGCCACCCACTAAGCCATAAGCCGAGGAGGTGTTCACAATAGAACCGCCACCCTGTTTGAGCATTTGGAGAATCTCATATTTCATACACAGCCAGACGCCCTTGAGGTTAATCGCCATGGTGCGGTCCCAGCCCTCTTCGCTGGTTTCGGCGGTCAACACGTTTTCCCCTTCGACCCCCGCGTTGTTATAGGCACAGTCAAGGCGCCCGTACGTTTCGACGACCTGGGTGATGAGCCCCTCAACCTCGGCGGCTTGCGAGACATCGACTTGAAGAAAGCGGGCTTCTCCTCCCGCCGCCTTAACGAGTTGGACCGTCTCCTCGCCTCCGTCAACAATAATATCGCTGACCACCACAGTTGCGCCCTCTCGTGCAAAGGCGAGGGCTGAGGCGCGCCCGATCCCTGAACCAGCTCCGGTAATCAACGCAATTTTTCCCGTTAATACGCCTGCCATCGTGCTCCTCCTTTTGACCTTTTCTCTTTAGTATGCTTTTCTTATACTCTTTCGCCCCTCATGGACAAGGAGCGCCGAATGGGAAAGAGTGGCTTCCTTATGAGCGTGAAATTGACAGCCGTGTTTGAAAAAGTACAGGGAGGCTATATTGCTTTCGTGGAAGAACTGCCGGGGGCGAATACCCAGGGAGCAACCCTGGAAGAGGGACGGGTGAACTTACAAGAGGCTATTGAACTCGTGCTTGAGGCAAACCGCACTCTTGCTGAAGAGACCATCCGAGGACGTGAGGTTATCCGTGAGCCATTGTCTATCATAAGCGAATGAATGGACCGGCGGTCTTAAGCGCGGATGCCGGGCGCGAGACGACCACCGAGGCTGGAATCAGCACCGTTCGAAAGCACCTCCGGCTGTTGATGGGTCAGGGTTATATCGAAGAACTCCCGCTTGAAGCGTTGACACACCTGTGATTTGGGGCCTACTCCGAAGCGGCTTTGTACATTGCCCGTGCCGAGGATCGGGACGCGGCCCGGATGGAGATAGGACGGTGTGTGGAGCACTTGGCCAAGGGGATGCGGCTCCAAGCCCAGGCCGCCCGGGAACGCAATCTGTCTCACACGTCCTGTGAGGTAGGGTAGGAAAGGAGAATGTGTGTATGAGAACACTGATACCATGGCAATGCGGCCTCAAGAGTGAACGTGTCTTTCCAATAGATATGAGATGCTGGACACGTTTGCTCCTGCTGGTGTCGCTCTTCGTTTTGGTTGGCGCGCTGCCAGCCGGCGCGCAGGAGGCCGGCCGGGAAGGAACGCCGGAAGAACCTATCTTCGGGCTTGAAGACCTCCGCGTGGTCGGCTCCCGGGCGCCTGGCCGCTCCGCAGCGGACTCGCCTGTACCGGTGGATGTCATTGACGGCGACAGCTTCCAGCATTACGGCGTCCGCGACCTGAACAACCTGCTGGCCGCAACCGTTCCGTCCTATAATATCTCACAGCACGCCATCGGCGATGCCAACGCCTTGGTCCGCCCGGCAAAATTACGCGGCCGGCCGCCGGACTCGACTCTGGTGCTGGTCAACGGCAAACGCCGTCACCGCTCCTCCGCAATCAGTATCTTCACCTTTGGGCAGGCCCAAGGGGCGCACGGGGTTGATATCCGCTCCATCCCGTCCATTGCCCTCAAACGTGTCGAAGTGCTGCGCGACGGTGCGGGTGCGCAGTACGGCTCCGACGCAGTGGCCGGGGTGCTGAATTTTGTGCTGCGCGACGCGCCCGAGGGCGGGACGGTCGAAGCCCGCTGGGGCCAGTATTATCAGGGTGACGGCGACCAAGTGAGCACCGCGGCCAATATCGGCCTGCCGCTGACCGACGCCGGCTTTGCCAACCTCAGCTTTGAGTTCACCAACGCCGACTCGACCGACCGCAGCTCTGAACTCGACATAGAAAGGCCGTTGAGGGACGCCGGGCTTCCCGTCAAGCATCGCGCGATGGTGTGGGGCGCGCCGGACGTACCGTACGACTATAAATTCTTCGGCAATTTCGGCCTTGATCTCGGCGACTCTCACCATGCCTACGCCTTCGGCAACTGGGCGGAACGCCAGATTCTGGACTCGTGGTATTTCCGGGGCCCGCATCCGTCCGCGCCTACCGGTACGACCGGGGTGTATCTGGACGGCGAACGTCTCAAGGTCGCCGACCTGACACCCGACGGCACCGGCAACTGCCCGACAATCCTGGCGCGCGATTATACGCAGAACGGTCTGGCCGCGCTGGCCCCGCTGGAGGGCAACCCGGACTGTTACGCGTTGGCTCAAAATCTTCCGGGCGGGTTCACCCCGCGGATGCGCGGCGGCGTGGAAGACTGGGGCATCACTTTCGGCCTGCGCGGGACGTTGCAGAGCGCCTCTGCGCTATTGGATGGCTGGAACTACGATATGAGTGCCGCGTTCGGCCAGCACAGAACCACGTACTACATCTGGAACACCGTCAACCCGCAACTGCTCCGCCTCAAAGACGCCATGCCGACGGGATACTTCGGACGGGCCTACGAGCAGCGGGACAAGATGTTCAACCTGGACTTCTCTCGACCGTTCGACATCGGCCTGTTCTACTCCCCGCTGAATGTCGCCTTCGGACTGGAGTACCGCGAGGAAGAGTATGAAATCGAATCCGGTGACAAGGACGGCTGGTGCTCTGATGACACCGGAGAATGTGATGGGCAACGGAAAATGCATGGCCTCGCCGCACAGGGGTTCAGCGTAGGCGGCCAAGCGTATCCGGCTATCCGCCCGGAGAATGCGGTGGAGGCCGAACGGGGCAGCTTCGGTGCGTACCTCGACCTCGAAGCCGACGTCATCGAGAACGTACTGGTCACCGCCGCGGGCCGCTTCGAGCATCATGAAGGCATCGGCGAATCCCTGGACGGCAAGCTGGCCGCCCGCTGGAGCCTGCTTGAGGAGTATCTGGCGCTGCGCGGGTCAATCGGGACCGGCTTTCG
>JAPOYX010000104.1:0-1250 GCA_026706345.1 Gemmatimonadota bacterium
CCCGCGCAGTTGACCGGCTGTTTGAGCTCAGCGGCGGCCGCTCCCTGTATCTCCAGCACCCAGTCCAGCGCATTTGGCGTGACCTGCATGCGGTCAGCCAACACATCGCCCTGCACTATGAGGCGGGGCTGGAAGCCTACGGCCGTACGCTGGTCGGGCTGCCGAGCGGGTCCCCGCTGTAGAGACCGCCCTTTACTTGATGCCTTCGCCGCTGGGATCGTCGACGATGAAGCGCCACGTCCCGTCCGCCTGCTTACGCACCACCTCCACACTGTGTAGCGGCGTCGTGACCGGCTTGCCATCCGGCCCCGGCCTGGTACTGCTGCCCTTCACCCCCCTAACCGCCACCGTTCCGTCCGTGCTCGTCACCGCCGTGACCGCCTCGACGTTAAACGTGGCCTGGGCGTCCATAAAGCCCTGCATGACCTCGCGGATAGCGTCGTGGCCTTTGACCACCTGCTCGGGCGACACCACAAAGGTGGCGTCCGGCTCATAGAGCGAGATGGCCGTCTCCAGGTCGCCGGCTTTGATTGCTTCGAGCAACAACAGATCACACTCTTCGGGTTTCTGTGCTGGCATATCCGCTTCCTCCTTTGATTAGAGTTATACTCTCAGACTGTCTTAGGCCGCACTGTCAGGCCGGTCCCCCTCGTAGTACGGCGACCGCCCCGGCTTGTCCTTGAGATGGACGAAGACCTTGTGCGAGAACCACTCGGTATACTCTCGGACCGTTACCGGCCGATACTTGGGCGGATGGTCCGCGTCGCAGCAGGTCTCCACACACTCAATCAGGGTGTCCGGGCTGGGGCTGTAGAAGAACGGAATCGCATATCGATCGTGCCCCGACCGGTTGATGGCCCGGTGGAAGGTCGCTCGAAACCGGCCGTTACTCCACAGACGGAGAATCTCGCCCGCGTTGACCAGAAAGGTCTCGGGCAGCGCCGGCGCCTGAATCCATTTTTTCTCCGAGGTGCGCAGCTCCAGACCGGGCACCCCGGACTGAGCCAAAAACGTAATAAAGTCACCGTCAATATGCGGCGAGGCATTAAACTGGTTTTCCTCACACGGAGTTCCGGGATAGTGGGACAGTCGCAGAATGCCCATCGGTCGCGAGTGCAGAAATGCGTCGTCAAAGAAATGCTCGGGCAGGCCCAGGGCGGCGGCGTACACCGGCAGCAGACGCAGGCTGAGCGCTTCCATGGCGTCAAAATACTCGACTAGGGTCTCACGAAAGCCGGGTAAATCCTTCG
>JAPOYX010000104.1:1289-2277 GCA_026706345.1 Gemmatimonadota bacterium
TGGATTGGGCGCCCCGCCGTCCCGGCTTCTGGCTCGGGCCTCACGTCCAATGAAAAACGCCTCACCAATATCCGGCTTACGGGGCGGTTCGTCCTGCTTGTACTTGGGCTGCTGAAGCCCCTGCGGCATATAGCCAATGCCTTTGCTATCGACCTTGACGGGAAGTTTGCGCTCAAGTGGCAACGCGTGAAAGCGGGTGTTTTCGGCAAACACGCGGTCAACCAACTCCTGGGGCACGCCGTGGTTTTTGATGAAAAAGAAACCGATGTCTTCAAGCGCCTGACAGACTTCCCGACCCAGGCGGGCCAGCGCGCCTGGCTCTCCGGCCAGAAACGGCCCGAGGTCCAATACCGGGATGATATCTTTCGCGCTCACCGGATAGGATTTTTTTACAAAGACGCGATCCATGTTCACTTGGCTCATATCTTCCCCTCGCCGGACATCGCCCCAAGCATACACAACCACCGTGCGGAAGCAAGAGAACGGCCTGGACCTCGGATGAGATTTCTTTTTCTCCGCTCTGCTGCTACGGAGTGTCTGGCAAATACAAAAGGGCGGACAGGACGTCGCCCTGTTCCAGCCTGAGAGGAGAAACATATGACAACAGAGGTAGCCCTGATCGTCGGGGCTGGTCCGGGAACGAGCGCGAGTTGCGCCCGGCTTTTTTCCCGCGAGGGCATGCGGGTGGCCGTTGCGGCACGTACCCCGGACAAACCCGCGCTCAAGAAACTGGCGAGCGAGTATGGCGTACGGTGTTATCAGTGCGATGCGCGGGAGCCCGAGGCGGTGACAGCGCTGTTCCAAGCGGTACAGAATGATCTCGGGCGGCCCACGCTGGTCGTACACAATATCGACGGTCGGACCCCGGACATTTTCCGCAAAGACATTGACGAGGCCGACCCCGGCTTAGTACGCGACACTCTGCTGAACTCCGCGTATAGCGCCTTCCTCGTGGGTCAACAGGCGACAAAAAGTATGCTGGCCAGCT
>JAPOYX010000105.1 GCA_026706345.1 Gemmatimonadota bacterium
CCGGGCTCCTCGTCGCGTTCCTCCTCCGGCCGCCCCGTTTCGAGCAGAGCCGGATCGGAGTTCCGATGCGCCGGTGCCTGGGCTGCTAGCTCCGTTTCAGACAGGAATTCCGCCGAACCGGCCAGCTGGAGCGCAATCTTCGTTTCCGCAAGCCAACGGAGGCGATCGTCGAGCCGGTACAGGAAACATGCCAGCAGCAAATCGCCCGCTATAGTTTCAGGGGAAACGCGTCCTGTTGTGCCGCACGGAGCGCATCAGCCAACTGAGTCCGAAAAGCTTTTGCTTCTTCACTCAGGAGCTCCAACCGCTCCAATACCTCCACGATGGGCTCGTCCGTCGACAAGCCCGCTTCCTGATCGTCGAGCAATCGCTCCGCGGAGTCCACGACAACGTCGAATTTGGCTGCGTAGTCGAGGGATTCACGCGACTTCGACAGTGTGTTTGGTGAAACCGCAGGGTTTCTCAAACCCGTGATGGATGTAAACTCTTTCCGCACCTGTTCTTCCGCGCGCCCCTCCTGAAATTGCTCGAGCAGTTCCACGGCGCGCGCGAGAATTCTGTCGACGCGGTGAAGAAGATCTGCATGAGATCTGGACGAGACTGATCCTCTGCGCTGGCGCGGGGTGTCGGTGTCATTCCAGGACGGGGAGGGGGCTGGACTGTGTTCCGGATTCGCCTCCCCGATCAAGGGGCTACTCATCGGGCCGAGTGGCGATTCCGCTGGCGTGCCTTGCGCCACGGGCGTTTGCGGGGTTAGCGGCTCCAGGCCAGCCCGACCGCGCCGGATTGCCGAAAACGGATTCAATCTTGAGGCTGTGGAGCGTATCACCGAGACGATTCGAGATTTCAGGCTGGGGCGCTCTACGACGGCATCGGCGCGAGTAGGGGTTTCCCGCGCCGCGCCTGTCGAAATGCCATGCGTCAGGGAGCCCTGCCGAAGCACGATTCGCCTGTTTTTGAACCGGCCTTGATTGACGCCGGACCCTGCCCCCGCCGGTTCGACGGATACCCCGCCGTGCAGCCTTGAGGGCGCTCGAGAATCCACGTCCATAGCTATGATCGCTCCCTGTACCCGTTTGCGACGTTGGCACGTTGATGGTCCCTGACATCAATGCGTCCATGCATGCACACCGGAGCGCTCTCGAAGAATCGGCGATGTCGTGCATCGGCGGGCCGCTCCGACTGGTTTCGTTCTGTTGTGTTCGCCGCGATGAGCGACGAGTCCCCAAGTTCCTGAAGACTCGGACCATCGCATTCGCTCAAAGTTCCTTGACTGAATCACCGTTCGTTGACTGGACAGCGGGCCGGGAATCGCGCGACCATGCGAACGCCCGATCACGAGCGGGTCTCGACGTCTCTCACCACGGTACTGGTGGCCGATGCACTGGCAAATCCCGGCTCCGCTGGAAACCGCCCGGGTCCGCACCGCCGGCGGATCACAGGTGATTCTCAGACGGCATGGCAATCCTGCCGGCCCCCGCATCCTCCTGACCCACGGCAACGGGCTCGCGGCCGACCTGTGCTATCCCTACTGGTCGCTGTTGACCGATCGATACGACCTGGTTCTCTACGATCTGCGCAGTCACGGCTGGAACCCGGTCGGCGATCTCCTGACACAGAATTTCCCGACCCTGGTCGGCGACAACGGGTACGTGGCCAGAGCGATCGGCAGGCATTTCGGGGAGAAACCGATGGTCGGCATCTACCATTCGGTGTCGGCGTTGGTCGCGCTATGCGATGCACTCCGGGAAAAAGCGGAGTTTTCCGCGCTGGTGCTGTTCGACCTCCCGATCTGCCCGCCAGGCGGCACTCCCGAGGATCTCGAGGAATCGCTCGGGCGTGTGGCGGCGCGCACCCGGAAGCGTCAGGGTTGGTTCGAGTCCCGGGCGCACTTCGTCGAGCAGATTCGCCGGGCACGTACTTTTGAACGGTTGCGGCCGGGTGTTGCGGAGCTGTTTGCCGAGACAACGCTGCGCCCGGCCGCGAACGGCGGATACGAACTGCGTTGTCCCATCGAACACGAGGCGGTGATCTACGAATATGGGTTCGGATGGGCGATGCAGACGCAATTGGCGCTTGAGCAGGTTGCCCTGCGGTGTCCCGTGAAGGCCATTGGCAGCGACCCGACCGTGCCGTATTCGTTTCTGCCCGGCATGGACCTGCGTCTGCTGACCAAACTCAATTACGACTTCCTGCCCGACACCACGCACTTCCTTTTACTTGAGAACCCGGAGGAGTGCGCGGCTCTGACGATGGAATTCCTGGATCGATCCGGGGTCGCCTGAAACGCTCCGGCTGCCCCGAACTGCCTCAGGGACCCAGCATTCCCTGCAAGCGATCCGCCAGCCGCAGGCAGG
>JAPOYX010000106.1 GCA_026706345.1 Gemmatimonadota bacterium
TCGCCGAAGAGATGGCCCTGAGCGACGCGCAGGGCGCGGCCTCGATGGCGGCTTCTGCAGCGATGGCGGCCGTGGCAGGCGCGGTGGACCCCGTGGCGGCGGCGAACGCGTACAGCTACGCGAAAATGGCCGCGGATGCATCCGAGATGGCGGATGCGGCCACGACTTCCGCGGACGCGATGGGTCACCAGATGGCGGCCGAGACGGCCCGCGACAAGGCCATGGAAGCGGCCGGCAAACGCGGCTTGGCATCCACCGGGCTGGCGAACAAGATCACCAACCAGGCCGATATCGACAACGCCGAGCTCGAAGGCAAGACGGGCAGCGACATCCCCAAACCCGTCTCCAACGCGACGAGAGTGGGTACGGAGTTGGCCACGACGGCAGGCGAGGACAACGCGAGGAACGGAACGGGTAACATAAACAGCAACCAAGGCGGTGAGGCCGGCGCAACGGTGACTTACAACGCAGCCGGACCCAGGTTCGCCGTAACGCTCGGTACGGACCCCATATTGCGCGGCGAAGAGCCGACGTCGCTCATGACGTCCGGCGAGAAGCCGAGCGGCGGCTGGCCGGGCGCCGAACTGGTGCGGACAGATACTGGTACACCAGGGAAAACGTATGTCCTCGCCTTCTCGGACATCGAAGCGCCGACACAGGCGTATACAGATCCGACCCCCGGCGTGAACACGGCGCTGACATTGCCGGCTTCCCCGGCCACATCGATACTTACAGGCGATGTCCCGGGGGACGGAAGTAGCTTCACCGGAACCTATAATGCAGATTCGACGGACAACAACCCTCCGGTGTCGGGTAAATTCGTTTGTCCCTCAGGCGTTCAATGCTCCATCAGCGTCAACGCGGATGGCGTTATCCGAGCGATTCAGGGCTACGAGTTCCATGCCAAAGCAGCAGGTATGACCATGACCGACGGCGACTATCTGGCATGGGGCGTCTGGCTGACGATTCCGGATGATGTTACGGCAGATGCCGCGGCCGGCGCATTCGGAAGCGGCATCCAGGTATTCAGCGTCAAGGCCGCCCTCAAGGGCACGGCGACATATAACGGCGACGCGAGCGGCCTGTACGCGGCGGGCGGCATGGTCGACTACTTCGACGCGGACGTCAGCCTGATGGCCAACTTCGGCGGAAACGTCGGTGCTGATTCTGGTGATGCAACCAACGATTCGGAGGGTGATGACCTTCTGGGCTCTGTCGAAGGAACCGTCTCCAATATCAGGGCCGGCGGCATGGCCATTGACGGCTCTCTGACGCTGAAGAAGGCGAACATACTTGATAGCACTGATGCCGGTGCCGAAAGTGGTGGCTTCAATGCTACCGTCTCCGGCACCCTGGCGGGCAGGGCCATGTCGGGCAACTGGGGTGGCCAGTTCTACGGTCCCAGCAGCGCGACCGGCAAAGCAGCTGAAACCCAATACCCCACGACCGCGGCCGGCACCTTCGCCGCGGAAGCGCCGGGACATACCAATGACCCGGTCAGAATTCTGGGCGCCTTCGGCGCGTGGAAGGCTGATTAGCAGAGCACTACGCCTTTGGCCCCGGGCTGCCGAGCCCGGGGCCGTGGGTTCTTAAAGCAAACGATAATTTGGAATTGGCTTTATCCGCCCGCCCCCTTCCGATTTCCCGGAGGGGGGGCGTAGCCTTAGGGGGCAAATGATGGAAATGCTCAAGCTTTTTAGATTGGCGGTATGTGTCGTGTGCATTGCGGCATTTGCCTCCGGTTGCGGCGGTGGCGGCGGCGGTACGGCGGAAGAGATGCCGCCGGTGATGGAATGTCCGCAGGGCCAGGTCGGGACTTACCCGGACTGCACGGATCCGCCGCCGACGGATGCGGAATTGATAGCCGACGCGCAGGATACGATTGCGGGCATCCTCACCGACGCCCAGACGCGGGTGGGGGCGGCGCGCTCGGCGGCGGCGGCGGTGCGGGCCCACGCCGACGCCACGGTGGATCAGATAGCAAACGCGAACTCAAATCTCGCAGACGCGGAAAGCGCCCTGGCGGCTATCCTGACCGCGAGCGGCGTGGCGAATGCGGCCACCACGCCCGCGCAGGCGAATGGCGCGGTGGCGGACGCGAGGACGGCGCTTGGTGTCCTCACAACCGCGGAATCGGCTGTGGCGTCCATCCTGAGCGCCGTGAATGCGGTTGCGGAAGCCCGCAGACAACGCGAAGCGAACGAGATCGCCTTGACAAACGGCTCAAGGCTCATCCAGCACATTAGAGACAACAAGTTGCTCTCCGACGCATTGCTTGACGACCTGGAAGCCGCCCGGCTTCTCGTAGGCCCGGTCGGCGCGACGACTCGTACCGATGCAGATACCGAAGATTGTACTGCGCCGTGCGCCACATTCCCTGCAAATACCGGGACCGGCACAACAAGGGTCACCGGGCAGCGGACGGTCCGGGTTCCCGTCGGTTCCCCCCTCGTATCTGACAGCACGACGCCCACGCTTGGTGGGCCGAGCCGCTTTTCCAACGGCTTCGATCTGAAAAACGCAGACGGCACCACCTACGTAAACGCCTACACGGACATAACGCAAACGAAACTCAAGCAAAGGACAAGAACGAACGTCCTAGAAGACACTGATCTAAGTGATGGCGATGATCGGTATACAGAAACGGATATCGAAGATGCCGACTATCTTCTCGCAGGAATCTGGATGACGGTGGACAATGCAGCTTTGGGCAATTCCACGATTCAAGCCTTCGCTTATGGGAGTCAACCCATCCCCGCAGCTCCCACTTTATGCAGTGGACTTGATGGCCCTACGAGTCCAGCCACATCTACTTCGGGGGTGACGACGACTACCAGAACATGTACTAACCCTACCGAATTTAACCAAATCGACAGTTTTGTGGATGACGGCCAGGATGTAACAGCCACCTACACGGGGGATGCGAACGGCGCATACATCGCGGGGGGAGATACGAGCTATTTCACGGGGAGCGTCGAACTCACCGCCGAGTTCAAAAATCCGACAGGCGGCACGGATGACGGCACAGGCAGCATCGGGGGCGCGGTCACGAACATCGTCGCCGGCGGACAACAACTGGCGGGCAGCATCGAGCTGCAGAAGCAGACCCTTGGAAACGACATAAGCACCGTTTTTGATAGCGGCATGGCTGTAGGTGTGGTTGATAACAAATCCTTCAGCGGCAATTGGAAGGGCCAGTTTTTCGGAATGAGATATACAAGGACCCAAGCAACCACTACGGATAGAACGAACCCGGCCGATATACAAACTACGATAACGACGACGTATTCGCCTCAGCATCCCGGTTCGGTCGCGGGAACCTTTTACGCCACACAGCAGAGCAATCCGGCGGGAAGCGCCGCCTTCATCGGGGCGTTCGGGGCGAACAGGTAGGAGAGCAGGACGCCTCTGGCCCCGGGGCATACAACGGGGCCGGGGCGATGAATTGGAAATAAAAAGGAACACGAGGCAAGCGGCGTGACCCTTTGGGGGTTACTCATTGGTTGCTCTACATCGTCGGGAGCAAATTGTACCGGCCCACGCGACAGAGTTTGAGTCCTCTCAGCGTGGGCGGGGAATAATGAGTAACCCCCAGCCTCGTCAGGGGCACGACGGG
>JAPOYX010000107.1 GCA_026706345.1 Gemmatimonadota bacterium
TCCGATTCCAGCCTGGGCTACGACGGCTACGTCATCCGGTGTACCGGCAATGTCCTGGCGCTTGCCGGCCGCCGGCCCTACTCCGCGCTGTACGCCGTGTACCGGCTGTTCGAAGAACATCTGGGATGCGGCTTCTTTGAAGAAGGCGAGCAGATCCCCCGGAAAGATACCGTCTCGATAGGCGAACTGGCGGAATACCGCAAGCCCCGCTTCAAGTGGCGGATGTACTTCGCGAACATGCAGGACGCTTACAGCGGCATGCGCTGGTGGACCTGGGAGGAGCTCAGGCCCTGGATCGACTATCTGGTCAAGAAACGTTTCAACATCCTCGAGAGCGGCAACATCGCGGACTGTTGC
The DNA here is from genome assembly GCA_026706345.1 of Gemmatimonadota bacterium. Classification (NCBI taxonomy): domain Bacteria; kingdom Pseudomonadati; phylum Gemmatimonadota; species Gemmatimonadota bacterium. Next base: position 358 of record JAPOYX010000107.1, read on the forward strand.
GGTATCGGCGCGCTGGCGGCCAACCGGCTGGGCGTTCCGGTGGAACTGACCGACTGGCAGAAGGAGCGTATCGCGTTGTTGCGTCGGGTATTCGACTATGCCCGGGAAGCCGGCATCCGAATCCGTTACCGCATGCAGCTTCACGTGGGCACGCCCGCGGTGAATCCCGGTTTTTCACCCTATGCGGACGGCCGCCAGTTGCAGGTGTTCGTGGACGGTTACGAGGCTATGACCGGCGCCGGGATCAGCGTCGCGCCGCTGGAATGGTGCGGCGAATCCGAGATCGTCCTTGACCCGCGGGATCCCGCGACCCGGCGGTTCACCACCGCCGTGGTGGAATCGTACGGAGAGGCGCTGGGTACAGACCACCTCTACAGCCTCTGGCTGCCCACGGAGGAGACCTGGGTGGAGGAAGATCCGGACAGGGCCGCAGAACTCACCCACGCCTCGGTCGACGGCATGATCCAGGCCATCCGGGACGGCGATCCGGACGCGGTGCTGTTCAGTCCCCGGGTGTGCACGGACAATCCCACGGAGGCGGCCCAGGCGCGGGCGGTACGGGACGCCGGCCTGCCCGTGATCGGCAACATGTTCCTCAACCACGCTGGGAGGATGTACGACTTCCTCCGGTGCGACTACTACTGGGGGCTGCCGTGGTCCACGGGCATGTGCGGCCAGTGCGGCAGGGAGACCAATCCCAACGGCGACATCGAAACGGCGATCGACAACGCCCGTTCGCTGACGGATCATCCCAGGGCGGCCAACCTGCAGGGATTCATGGTTTCGTCGGAAACCAATCACCGGAACGTGATGACCATGGATCTGTACGCGGAGCTGTCGTGGAACCCCTCGGACGTGGAACCGGACGACTATGTCGAGCGCTGGAACCGCAGACGGTACGGTCCGGCGGCGGAAGGCACCCGCCCGGCCGTACGGATATTCGCCGAAACGATCATGGCGTACTTCGATCCCTGCACCCACAACGGCCCCCTGTACCGGAACTGGGACGGGACTTTGCTTCCCGGTCTCACCTCCGGGTCCGTCAAGCGGCTCATCGGGTTTCTTCCGGCCCTCCACGACATGCTCGAGATCCTCCTCTCCAAATACAACGACCTCAAGGGTTCCCCCATGTACCGCTTCGACCTGGTGGACATCGGCCGGACGTACCTGGCGGGCATCTTCAACCATCGCCTGGCCCACACGCGCAAGGCCTTCCGCGCCGGGGACGGCGAACGGTTCGAACGCATGGCGGAGGAGACGGAGCAGGTGATGCACGCCATGGCGCGATATTGCAGCGCCCACGAGCAGTTCAGGCTCAAGACCCACGACGAATGGGCGGCCCGATGGCCCGAGATCGTGCCGGGCCACGCCAACAGCGAAAGCAACTGGATCACCTTCACCGCCCTGATCTCCCTGGAAAACTGGCAGGTGCTGCTGGACTACCTCCCGGAGGATTTCGCCGAGATGATCGTCCATTACTTCCTCCCTCGGGTGCGGCAATACGTCGACCGGATGCGGACGCTCATGGAACGGGGGGAGGACATATCGGAGCGGCTGGTAGACCGGGATTCGGACGTCGATTTGCCCTCTCGCGTGGCGAACTGGTCGACGCCCCGGGGTAACACGCCCTGGTCGCCCTACGGGGATACCTGCGAACCCGAGTTGACCGGAGAGGACGAGGCCCTTGCCCTCCGACTCATCAAGGCCGGTTCCGTGAGCGGCCGGTACGACTTCTACGTGGGGCCGCTGGATGTCCTCGTCCGTGAGATGCTGGACGCCTTCCCGCCTCCCGAAGACATCGACGAGATCCTCGCGGAGGAGGACTACGCGCCGCCGGGCAACCGATTGGTATTGCACGGGGTTCCCGGCGAAACGATCGAGGGGTTCAACGTGCCCGGTTTCGTGGAAAGGGTCGTCGTTCCCCGTGAACTCCACGATATCATCGCCGTGCGCGAAGTGCGCAGGGAATACAACATCGCACGGGGCGAGATCGCCCTGTACCAGGTGACCGTGATGCCGACGGTCCACCTGGTCCGCCACGAGGACGAGCCCGCCCCCTCGGACGGTCACGACGTTGCGATATTCTCGTTCAATTTCCGAGACTCCGAATACAAGGTGTGGTTCGACAGCGGGACGGATCTGGACGTGGCTTCTTTCGTGGTAGCCCTAACCCCGGCAACAGGTTAATCCTTCTTTACGGCAGGCTCCTTACGGCAGGCTCCTTCTCAGGACTCGCGGGTGGGAACTCCATGTCTGGATCAGAGGCGTTGAACTTGAGATACCCCCGGACTTCATCAACCTTCGTCTCCACTCTGTCGAGCTTGTCTCTCAGGTCCCGTATCTCGGCTTTCAAGTCCAGGTACATCAGGACGGCGACCCCGATCAGGGCCGCCTTTATGGTCGCGTCCATCCACGCTCTTCGGTGCATCACTGTCACCTTGTTGTCGTGTTGTCTGTCCCACTACAGCCCGTGCGCTGATATATAAAGAGTCGGATAATTACCGGTAGCTCTCGTAAAAAAGTTCAAATACTTCCTGTTGCATCGGAATCCCTTGCGTCCACGGCAATTGTCTTTGACACTTCTCCCGCCACAAGCGTATTATATCTCTCGCCCACACACGCCGCCTATTTCTGCCGAGGCAACTTCCCATGTCGTCCGCGCCGACCGACTACGATCTCGACCTGAAGGTGGCGGAACTCAAGATCAGTGGATTCACGACTTTCGAAAATCTGGTCGCACCGGAGAAAATCGACCGCATACGGGAGGCTTTCATGCCGCGGCTCGACCGGCTCAAGGCGCGCGAAGAACATGAGATCCACCCGAAGGAAAGGGGCGAAGTCCGCACGGGCAAAGGACGACAGCAGTTCGTCAATCGCTATACCCTACACGTACCCTGGGAGCCGCCCTTCTCCGATCCGGAGCTTTATGAGAACCCCGTAGTACTGGCGTTTCTCGAACGATACTGGGACACCGACGATTTCCACATCGACTGCTACCACTCCAACAATCCCTATCCGGGCAGTGAGTTCCAGCCCTGGCACCGGGACCTGCACCTGATTACGCCCCACATCGGCCTGCCGGTCTGCCCCCATTTCGGCATCAAGTTTCCCCTGGTGGACACCAGCGAAGAGAACGGCAGCTTCGAGATCATGCCGGGCACGCAGTACCTGGCGGACCCCGACTTGGAGAAAACTTACAATGACGTACTGCTGCGGGGGGATTTCCCGCCCGCGCACCGGCTGAACCTGAAGAAGGGCACGCTCTGGGTGCAGGATCCGAGGACCCTCCACCGGGGCACGCCGAACCGGTCGGACCATGTCCGGGCGGAACTGGTCATTTGCTATTCGCGGCCGTGGTTCCGCAACGCCACGATCGACATGACTGCAGCGGAATACGCTAAGCTGTCGGATCGCGGCAGGGCACTGCTGTCACGCAGCAGGATCGTGGCGGCATGATCCGGGAACCGGCACCTCGCTGAAAAACCGGAGCTTTCGATGCTGTCCAGCGGGCAGATTGAACACTTCCACACCTTCGGATTCCTGGTCATTCGCCGGGCCTTTACCGGGGAGGAAGTAGAGGCGCTGATCCGGGAGGCCGCCGCGGCGTGTGCGGAGAAGCTCGGCCGCGACATCGGCGACGAGGAATGGCTTTGGGACGGGAAGTTCGTGGAGTCGCGCCCGGCGCTGACTCGGCTGGTGGAAGACGACCGGATCTACCTGTCCATGCAGGATCTCCTGGGCAACGAACTCATCTGGATCGGATCGGAGGTCATGTGGGGGATCGATCCCGGGCTGGCGGACCACACCTGGCATTTCGACGGTCACAAGACGGCGCGGCATCTCGACTACCCGCGGACCAAGGTCATGCTCTATCTCGATCCGCAGCGGAAGGAATCCGGCGCGCTGGGGGTCATACCGGGTTCCCACCGGGATCCTTTTCACCAATCGCTATTGCCCCTCCAGGACGCCCATCTCGGCGGAGATCCCACCCCGTTCGGCGTCGACGGCCCCCGGATCCCCGCCTGTGCCATCGAAACCGATCCGGGCGACATCGTCTTCTTCAACCAGTGGTTGTATCACGCGGTGTACGGCAAGGCGGGGAAACGGCGGGTGATCGTGTTCAAGTTCGGTCCCCGGCCGAAGAAGGATGACCACCTGCTCATGCTGCGGGAGGGCGCTCCGGATGTGTTTACGCCTCACGCCGCCTTCAGGAAGAGCGGGCGTCCCCGGATACGACATCTGGTCGGGGGGGTGGGAGCGCTCGGCAGGAAGGCGGAGAGCCTGGCCTGAAACTGCCGTGGTCGTGGTGTACCCGGCGTTCTCCAGTGGAAGTCACACCTGAAACCTTGCTCGAAATCCGCTAAGGAAGCCGGGTCGTGTACCACGGTGCTTTCGAGCCGCGGTCACACCGGCTGGCGGATCCTGGCCAGGATGCCCCGCCACCAGGACCGAAGGTCTTCGAAGGCGCTGTAGACCAGGGGCAGCGCAATCATGGCGCCTATCGTGGAGAAGATCAGGCCGCCCATCACCGACCGGCCCATGGGATAGTAGGGCAGATCCCCCAGCGAAGCGTTGCCGATGGCCATGGGCAGCAGGCCGAGCATGGTCGTCAGCGCCGTCATCAGGATCGGCCGCAGGCGGTCGCGTCCGGCCTGGATGATCGCTTCCCGGCCCTTCAGGCCACCCTCTTTCTCCAGGTGCTTGATGTGGTCGATGAACACGATGGCGTTGTTTACGACCACCCCGATGAGGATGACCACCCCGATGAGCGCGAGCACCGACATGTGGGTGCCGGTAGCGAACAACATCCAGTAGCATCCGAAGTAGGCGAAGGGAATGGACACCAGGACGATGATCAGGGGATCGATGTAGGACTCGAACAGGGAACCCAGCAGCAGGAGTACCGCGACCAGGGCCAGCATGGCGGCCAGCGCCATGGTCTGCGTGTCTTCCTCCAACTGCTCCCACCGCTCTCCAAGCCGCCACGAGTATCCCCGCGGCAGGGCCAGGTCCGCAAGGGAGCCGCTGATTCGGGTACCCAGGTTCTCGATGCCTTCGGTGGTGGTGTTCGCCCGGACCATGAGTATGGTCTGGCTGTCCCGGCGGTAGATCGTTCGGAAGGCGGGGCTCTGCGAGAAACCGGCCATGGTGGCCAGCGGCAATTGGGTTCCGTCGTCCAGGTAGACCGCCTGGTCGCGCAGCTGGTGGACGGTCTGCCTGTCCTCTTCGTCCGTCTGCAGCCAGACCCGGATCTCCCGGTCCGCGGTTTTCAGCCGCCTCATCTCCTGCCCCCGGATGCCCGACAGCGTCATGGCGGCGATACGCTGGGGCGTGAGTCCGAACTTGCCCGCCAGGTCGCGGTCCACGGTGACCCTCAGCTCGTCCTGAGTGTCGTCGTTGTCCAGGTCGGTGGTGATTGTCGTGATTTCCGGCAGTTGGCTCAACCGCGCGTTCACGTCCCCGGCGATCTGCTCAAGCACCCTGGGGTCTTCGCCGCTCAGGGCGATGCTCACCCTCGGATCCTCTTCGCCTTCCTCGCCCCATCGCCATCTCACGACGCGCCCCGGCGCCTCGGGAATCGTCTCGCGCAGAACCTTGGCGACTTCTTCCGATGAACGGTAGGTCTCCGTTCCGCCCTGGGTACCGAGTATCAGCAGGATGGCCACGTACAGCGCCGTGGCCACGGCCATGGCCTGGAAGGCATAGGGCTTTTTCCTCAAGGCAACGAGCAGGCAGGCGCAAACCGCGAGCGAAGCCCATACCCACGGGTATTTCGCCTTGTGGACCAGTCCCTCCCAGACCGAGTCGTCCCGTTCGTTTTTGAGATAGACGTTGAACCATACCCGGCCGGGCCGGAAGTCCGTGCGAATCGCCTTGATGTTCAGCGAATCGGCCGCGGCCAGCCATTCATTCTCCCGTTCGGTCACAAAGCGGTCCGTCTCCTCCAGATCGAGGAACGGACCGGGTTCGACGTACATCCATACCTGCCGCTGGTCCGTGGGCGTGTTGTCGAGTTTGACCTTCTGCATGGGTATGAGCATAGTCAGGATGACGAAGCCGCCCAGGATGAGCGCCACATCGAGCCGGTGGTTCAGCACCCAGCCGATCAGCCTGCTGTACCGGTCTTCCAGCGCATCCAGCAGACCGACGGCCGGCAGGGCTCCGTCCTTCAGCAAACGGGAGGCAAGCAGCGGAATGAAGCTCAGCGACATGACCAGGGAGGACACCAGGGAGATGGTGATGACCAGGCCCAGTTCTCTCATCTGAGTCTGCGCGCCTCCGCCGTCGATGAAAAGCAGGGGCAGGAATACGATGGCCGTGGTGAGCGTCGCAGCACTGACGGCGACGGCGACCTCACGGGCGCCCTGAATGGCCGCCTTTACGGGTTCCATGCCCTGGCGCCGGAGCCGGAGGATGTTTTCCAGCACCACCACGGCGTTGTCCACCAGCATGCCGATGCCGAGCATCAGGCCCATCAGGGAGATGAGGTTGAGCGACAGGATCTGGTAACTCGTATTGATGAAATACATGGCCGTGAACGTGACCAGGATGGACGCGGGGATGGACGCGGCGATGATGAAGGTCGTCCGGTACCTCCTCAAGAAGAAGAACAGCACGCCTACGGCGAACAGTCCCCCCCACATCCCCGCGTTTCCGAGCGCACTGAGCGAACTCAGTATCCACGTGGACTGCTGGAAGAAGACGTGGTAGGTCAGGCCGGGCCAGCGCGGATCCCGCGTCAGCTCGTCCAGCGTCTCCCGGACGGCGGCCGTCACCTCCACGGTGTTGGCGTTGGATTCCTTCCGGATGACCATGCCCACGGCGTCCTGGCCGTCGAGGCGATAACCCCACTGGCTCGTGGGTTTACGGTAGGCGACGTCGGCGACGTCGCCGAGGCGAAGGCCTCGCTCATTGATCGGGAATGCCCGGATGTCTTCCACGGACTCGAACGCGCCCGTGAGCCGGACCAGGTAGCGGAACCCGCCGTCTTCCACGTATCCCCCGGGGGAGTCCATGTTGGCCTGTTCCATGGCGCCCAGAAACTGCTCGGGATTCACCCTGTAGGCCTTCAGCAGGTCTTCATCCATATCGATGATCACCTGCCGGGACTGCGATCCCCAGGTGTCGATTCCGGCGATGCCGTCCAGACGCTCGAGGCGGGGCCGGAGCTGTTCGTCGACCACCTGGAACAGCGCGTCCTGGTCGCCGTGCCATGACATGGCGAGCCACATGATCGGGATATCGGTAGTGGAGAACTTCCTTACCCAGATACGGTCTATTCCATCGGGCAGCCGGGGCCGTACCCGCTCCACGCGGTCGCGGACCTCCACGTAGGCCAGCTTCATATCGGTGTCGTGATCGAAACGCAAGTTGACGCTCACCCCGTTGGTCCGCGCGTTGGATTCCACGCGAAGCAGTCCCCGGAGGGTCTTCAGCTCTCCCTCGAGAGGCCGGACGATCATCTGAACATTGTCCTCCGGGGTGGAATTGGGATAGGGGACCCAGACGTTCATCCTCGTTCCTTCGATCGCCGGGATGAATTCCAGGGGAAGCAGTCTGAAGGAGACCGCGCCGAACAGGATCGCGCTGACCAGCACCATGAAGACCGTCACCGGCCTGCGGAACGCGAAAGCGGTCCAGTTAGCGGGCGTCAGGAATCGAAACATCAATCACTCCGGGGTATCGTATCTACGGTACTCGGATAACCGTTCTTCACGTGCTTGCGTCCTGCTTTCGGTCCAGCAGCGTATAGACGACGGGAATCACGATCAGGGTAAGCACGGTGGACGAAATCAGCCCCGCGATCACGGTGACGGCGAGCGGCGTACGTATTTCGGCGCCTTCGCCGACGCCCAGCGCCAGGGGCAGAAGTCCCAGGACGGTCGTGGCGGTCGTCATCAATATGGGACGAAGCCGCACCCTGCCGGCCGTAATGACGGCGTTGATCCGGTCTTCGCCTCTTCTTCGCAACCGGTTGATGTAGTCCACCAGAACAATCGCGTTGTTCACCACGATGCCCGCGAGCATGATAATGCCGATCAGGACCACGACACTGATCGTGATGTCGAGCAGGTACAGCGTCACCAGCACGCCGGAAAGGGCGAGCAGAAAGGAGAACATGACGATGAAGGGATGCAGCAGCGACTCGAACTGGGAAGCCATGACCAGGTATACCAGGAAGACGGCCATGGCAATGGCCAGCAGCATGCTGCGCGACGCCGTGTTCATCTCCCGGTACTGGCCGCCCAGATCGATGCTGAAGTCATCGGGCAACGGGAGCCCCGCCAGCCGGTTCTGGATGTCCCGCGCCACGCTCCCCAGGTCGATTCCCGTCAGATTGGCCGTCACGAGCGCCACGCGCTGCTGGTCTATACGCCGGATCTCGCTCGGTCCCTCGTCCATGCGCACCTGCGCCACGCCGCTGAGCAACACGGCACCGCGTTCGGCGGCGGGTTGCGAAGATCCGCCGTTCGTCGATCCGGGATCCTCCCCGGACGGATTCCCTTCCGGCCGGTTTTCGGTGTTTGTGTTCCCCCGCCCGCCGGTGTTTACGGCCAGCGCCTTCAACTGGGCGATTTCCTTTCGATCTTCTTCCCTTGCGCGCACGAGGATATTGATCTTCCGGTCTCCCGCCGAAAACCGGGTGGCCACGCTACCGCGGACCTTGTTCCTGATCGCGTCGGCCGCCTGGCCGATGTCCACGCCGAGGGCCGCCATGCGGTCGCGGTCGAAGACGACCACGACTTCCGGATGCCCGGCCTCCATCAGGGATCGGGCGTCTCTGAGCCCTTCCGCGCCTTCGAGGGCGTCGACGACCTGGCCGCTGATGGAACGGAGATCCTGCAGGTTGTACCCCCGGATTTCCACTTCCAGCGGCGCCTTGAAACTGAACAGGGCGGGGCGAACGAACTCCAGCCGGGCCTCCGGTATGTCCGCCAGCCGGGACCGGAGCCGGTCCATGACGTCGTCGCTCCCCTGCTGCCGCATCGTCTCCGGCTGCAGCATCACCGTCACCCGGGCGATGTTCTCCCGTTCTTCCTCGACAAGCGTGCCGCCCGATTCCACCGCGCCTACCACGACGTAGACCTGTTCGATGTCCGGGTCGTCCCGGATCAGGTCTTCTATCCGCGTCGCGGTCGTGTCGGTGGCGGCCAGCGGCGTGCCCGTCGGCAGGATGAGATCGACCGCGAACTCGCCCTGTTCCAGTTCAGGGATCAGTTCGGTCCCCAGGCGCGGGATCAGCACCGCCGAAGTCGCCACGAGCGCCGCAACGAAGACCATGGTGACGAACCGGTGTTCCAACGCCCGGGAGAGCACGGACACGTATAGAACCTGAAATTTCTCGAGCACGTGGTTGAATAGATTCAGTACCGGGCGGACGATCTTGCCCAGCAGCCAGAATACGGCGCGAGCCAGCAGCCAGAACGGGGCCAGCACCAGCACCAGCACGTTGGGTACGACCGTAAACAGGGTTTTGAAGAAACTGCCGATCAGGAACCGGACCAGCCGAAAGAAGGGCAGTATGAAGCGAAAGGCGAACACGGCGATCCACCGTGGAACCGCCCCGGCAATGCGGGCCGCCCGCAGCCACCGGGCCCCGTCCTCTTGCCGGATGCTGTCGTGGCCCTGGACCACGCAACCTTTCAGCCAGCGCCACGCCAGCACCAGGAAGCGGCCGACCAGGTACACCGGATAGAAAAAGATCCAGCCCGCCCTGGACGGTCCGCCGTCCTTGCGTGTCCTGAATCCGCGGGCAGTCTCCCCGAACCAGGCGAATCCGGGGAAAGTTCCGGCGAACCACGCGCCGGTATCCTTCCTCGCCTTCCGGGGAAACCAGCGCCAGGCGCGGCCCCGTTCCTCCGGAGCGGACCGCCGGTACTCCCGGTACGCGGCCTGTATCCAGAGACCGCTTCCCGCCGCACCGCCCGTCCCGCCTTCCCGCGAGGCCATCATGGGGATGAACGTAAGCGCCACGGCGAGCGAGGCCAGCAGGGCGAAGGTGACGGTCAACGCCTGGTCGGTGAAGATCTGGCCGGCGACCCCTTCGATGAACACGATGGGAAAGAACACGGCGATGGTCGTGAGGGTGGACGCGGTCACGGCCATGCCGACTTCCGACGCTCCGCGCCGGGCGGCTTCGACGATGGAGTCCCCCTCCTCCCGGCACCGGAATATGCTCTCGAGCACGACGATGGCGTTGTCGACCAGCATGCCGATGCCGAGGGCCAGCCCCCCGAGCGACATGATGTTGAGCGTGGTGTCGCTGAAGAACATCAGGATGAAGGTGATCAGCACCGAAACCGGTATGGCCACGCCCACGATCAAGGTGCTTTTGAGGTTGCGCAGGAACAGGAAGAGGACCAGGATCGCCAGTACGCCGCCCCATTGGGCGGTATTGATCACTTCATCGATGGCGTTTTCGATGAAGCGGGACTGGTCGGATACGATGTACAGGGAGACGCCGTCCGGCAGGGTGGAAACCACGGTGCGTCTTCCGTCGGCGATAGTCGGCCCGGTCGGTTCGATCCCGTCCGCGGCCGCATCTTCCTGCCCATCGCCGCTCGGGGGACCCGTTTCATCGACATCCTCCTCTTCAAGCCTTTGGGTCCCGATGTCGCCAAGTCGCTCCTTGATGGCGCGGGCGACCGTTACCGTATTCGCGTCGGCTTCCTTGAACAGGGCGATTTCCACGCTCTCCCGCCCGTTGATACGGGTAACGGTCTTCCTTTCCTTGTAGTGGCGCCGCACCGTCGCGAGGTCGTTCAGCCGCACGGGCACCTCGCCGCGGCGGGAGATGATGATTTCACCGATTTCTTCCACCGTCTGGAACTCGTTGACCGCGCGGACGATCAACTCCTCGTCGCCTTCCCGGAGC
>JAPOYX010000108.1:0-457 GCA_026706345.1 Gemmatimonadota bacterium
CTTCTCCCCAGCGTAAGAGTCGCTCGGCACTCGTACGGACGGCCATTCGTGGCTTTGCCGAGCAACAACGCCGCCGCAAGACCGAGGCGGACGAAGACCGCATACTCCGCTCCAATCGGAAACGTCTGGCCAGAGAAGCCAAGGTGCTGGTCGCCGAACAAGCCCTGCCATGAAGCGTGGTGAGGTATACCGGACACGTGAGCGAGTGCCAGAGCGAGGCGGAAAACCTGGCTTTTACGTCGTAGTTTCTCGGCCATTTATCGCCGGCCATGGGGACGTGTCTACGGTTATCTGTGCTCCCGTATACAGCGAAGTCCTGGGACTCACGACCGAAGTCGTCATTGGTCCTGAAGACGGGGTGGCCCATACCAGTGCGATCCGCTGTGATTTTCTTACGTTGATGTTTAAGGCGAAGCTCACACATTTTGTGGGAACACTGTCTGCACCAGAGATTGCT
>JAPOYX010000108.1:485-5026 GCA_026706345.1 Gemmatimonadota bacterium
TTACAAATCGCGCTCGGCCTCCCCTCTGAGTAGCAATCTTCGACTTTCCAGCCTCAGGCTCAGCCCACCCTGGCCAGTTCCAGCCGGCCGGCCCAGCGGTCTTCGAGGACGACGCGGAGGCGGCGGGATTCGGGGGTGGTCAGGTTGGGGTCGCGTTCGAGCCAGGCCAGGGCTTCGTCCCGCGCGGTTTCCAGCAGTTTGCTGTCACGCACGATATTGGCCACCCGGAAGTCGGGCATGCCGGACTGACGCGTGCCCAGAAACTCGCCCGGCCCGCGAAACGTCAGGTCGGCTTCGGCAATTTTGAAGCCGTCGTCGGTTTCCGTCATGACCTGAAGACGCCGCTGGGACTCGTCGCCCGGCGCGTATTGGGCCAGCAGCAAACATAAGGAGGCCGCCTGCCCGCGTCCGACTCGACCGCGCAACTGGTGCAACTGGGCCAGGCCGAAGCGCTCGGCATGCTCGATCACCATGACGGTCGCGTTCGGCACGTCAATGCCGACCTCAATGACGGTGGTCGAAACCAGCAGGTGATGCTCGCCAGCCTTAAAACGCTGCATGACCGCGTCTTTTTCGTCGCCCTTCATGCGGCCGTGGACGAGCCCGACCGAATATTTTGCAAAAAAGGTCCGGGCCAGCTCTTTGGCCATGGAGGTCGCGGCCTTCAGGTCGGACTTCTCGGATTCCTCAACCAGCGGATAGACCACATAGGCCTGCTGGCCGCGGTCGAGGTGGTCCTTGTCTGACAAGATAAGAGGCTTTTTTCCGCTCGCCTTCATGGAACACATGCGTCGCAATCGGCTTGCGGCCGGGCGGGCGTTCATCAATAGCTGAGACATCCAGGTCGCCGTACAGGGTCAGGGCCAGGGTGCGGGGGATCGGGGTTGCGGTCAGCAGCAGAATATCCGGGTTCACACCGCGTTTCCGCAGGGCGGCGCGCTGCATCACCCCAAAGCGATGCTGCTCATCCACAATGGCCAGGCCCAGATGCCGAAAGCGCACGCCCTCCTGGATCAGGGCGTGCGTACCGACCGCGACCTCGACCTCGCCCCGTTCCAGGAGGCCATATATCTCTTGTTTCCGTTTCGGGCGGATTTCTCCGGTCAGCAGCACCATGGACAGACCGAGTTGCTCGGCCAGCGGCGTCAGCGTCCGGTAGTGCTGCTCGGCCAGGAGTTCCGTTGGAGCCATGAAAGCCACCTGGTAGCCGCTATCGAGAGCGGCCAGGGCCGCAAAAAAGGCCACGATCGTCTTGCCCGACCCAACATCCCCCTGGACCAAACGGTTCATGGGGTGGGGAGCGGCCATATCTCGAAAAATCGCCTCGACCACCCGCTCCTGGGCTGCGGTCAATTGAAACGGCAGGATACTATATATTTGCTGGACGAGCGGTCCCGGCACAATGGACAACCCCTCTTCCCGGACGGTATTGCGCCGGCGCAGCGCCATGCCCAGTTGCAAATAAAAGAGTTCATCGAACACCACGGCCCGGTGCGCCTGAGAGGTGGCCTCATTGAGTTCAACAACCTCAGCATCGAGCGAGGGAGAGTGTAACTGCCGCAGGGCATGATTAAGCGGCATCAGATTCAAGCGCTCACAAATTTCCTGTGGCACACCGTTGGCGACCTGATCGACGTAGCGGTCAACGGCACCATGCACGATCCGGCGCATGGCAGCCACCGTCATTTCGGTGGTCTTATTGTAAATGGGCAAGACGCGGGCGGTCTCGTCATCCTCTTCCAGCGGCTCCATGTCCGGGTGGATCATCCACTTGCCGCCCTTCATGCCCTTCTCGACCTTGCCGTACAGCAGGACCCGCTGACCAAGTTGATAGCGCTGCTGAAAATAGCGATGCTGGTGATACCACAGCAGGAAGAGAAAACCGGTTTCGTCTCGGACAACGGCTTCGAGCACCCAGCGACGCCGGCGGGCCAGAAAGCGACGCTCCATCCGGGCGATTTGACCGGTGACCGCGGTCTCATCCCCCACCTGAAGATGGCAGATTTTCTTGATTTCACGCCGGTCCTGATAGCGGAAGGGAATGTGGTAGAGCAGATCTTCGACCGTCTCTATGCCCAGCCGCGCCAGCTGTTCGGCCCGACGCGGCCCCACGCCCTTGACGTACTGCACAGAATTTTTGAGCGGGGGCCCGAAGCCGCGAGAAGAACGCCCCGGAGCAGCATCCCCCCTCTCTCTCCCCTTATTAAGGGGGGCTGGGGGGGATGTCCGGTCGAAAACCTGCCCTGAGCCGGGTCGAAGGGGACGGGACGTTTCATCCGACGGTCGTCTTTCCGCCTCTCCACCTTTCGACTTTCCGACCGCCATACCCTCTTACCCGTGCTCTTCGCCGTGATAGGCCTGGAGCGGGCACACGCCGAGCAGGCCCTGCTTGAGGCGGGCAATGCCTTCGACCGCGGCTTCCGCTCCGGCCACCGTCGTAAAATACGGCACTTGGCACTCCAGGGCACTCCGCCGAATCGAAAAGGAGTCCTGGATAGACTGCACCCCCTCGGTCGTATTAATGACCAGATCGATCGAGCCCGCCTTGAGGGCGTCCACAATATGCGGGGAACCTTCCAGGACTTTCTTCACCATCTCAACCGGCAGTTCGTGCTGCTGGAGAAATGCACAGGTGCCGCGCGTTGCCACCAGGGAGAAGTCGTTCTCCACCAACCGCCTGGCAATGGGCAGGGTCGCGTGCTTATCGCGGTCGCGCACACTGATGAAGGCCTTGCCCGTTTCCGGCAAAATATTTCCCGCGGCAAACTGCGCTTTGGCAAACGCCATGGCAAAGGACTGGTCCACCCCCATGACCTCGCCGGTTGACTTCATCTCCGGTCCGAGGATGGTGTCCACACCGGGGAATTTAATAAACGGAAACACCGCTTCTTTGACATTGACGTGGTCGGGAATGACCTCCTGGGTAAAACCCAGCTCGTCCAACGTTTTTCCCGCCATGACGCGCGCGGCGATTTTTGCCAGGGGAATGCCGATCGACTTGCTCACAAACGGCACGGTCCGTGAGGCGCGCGGGTTCACCTCAATCAGAAAAACCTGCTGATCCTTGACGGCGAACTGGATATTCATCAGGCCGACCACACCCAACTCTTGGGCCAACAGGGTGGTTTGCCGCCGGATTTCACTCTGCACGGCGGCGGACAGGGTGCGCGGTGGCAGGGAACATGCGCTGTCGCCGGAATGGACACCGGCAAGCTCAATATGTTCCATGATGCCGCCAACTACGACCTGCCGGCCGTCGCTCAGGGCGTCCACATCGACCTCGGTAGCGTCGTCCAGAAATTTATCGATCAGAACCGGCCGCTCCGCGGACACGGACACGGCCTCACGCATATAGCGTCGCAGGCTCGCCTCGTCATACACCAATTCCATCGCCCGTCCGCCCAGAACATAGGAGGGACGGACCAGCACCGGATAGGCGATGTCCTGGGCAACGGCCACGGCTTCCTCAACCGACCGGGCCGTGCCGTTGGCCGGCTGGCGCAAGCCGAGTTGTTCGAGCAGCAGCTTGAACCGTTCTCGGTCCTCGGCCCGGTCAATAGCATCCGGCGGCGTGCCCAGAATCGGTACCCCGGCCTGTTCGAGCGGCACGGCCAGCTTGAGCGGCGTCTGCCCGCCGAACTGGACAATGACGCCATACGGCTGTTCGCGCCGCACGATGCTCAGCACGTCTTCCAGCGTCAGCGGCTCAAAATACAGCTTGTCAGACGTGTCATAATCCGTACTGACGGTCTCGGGGTTACAGTTCACCATAATGGCTTCAAAGCCGTCTTCTTTGAGCGCAAAGGCCGCGTGCACGCAGCAATAGTCGAACTCGATGCCCTGGCCGATCCGATTCGGCCCACCACCCAGAATGATCACCTTTTTGCGGTCGGTCGGCTGGGATTAGTCTTCCCCCTCGTAGGTTGAGTATAAATAGGGCGTATGGGCCACGAATTCAGCCGCGCAGGTATCAACTGTTTTATAGACCGGAATCACATCCAGGCGTTCGCGCTCGGCCCGGATATCACCCTCGCTGACACCGAGCAGACGGCCGAGATGAACATCGGAAAAGCCCATCTGTTTCGCCCGACGTAACAGGCCGGGCGGTAATGCCGCTACGACCTCGACCGGTTGGGCAGCCGACCCGGTGACCTCCCCTGATCCGCTCGTCTGCTGGATTTCCTTTTCGCACTCTATGATCTGCTCGATATTACCCAGAAACCACGGATCGATTTTTGAGAGCTGGTAGAGCTCATCCACCCCCATGCCCAGACGGAGCGCGTCCGCCACATACCACAGCCGCTGGGCGTTCGGGGTTTGCAGGGACGCGCGCATGGCATCCAGCCGGGTCTCCACTCCTTCGTCTCCGCTCAGGACAGGGCTTCCGTTTGCCTGTCCTGAGCCCGATCGAAGGGTCGATTCAAACCCGTAGCTGTCGATTTCGAGCGAACGCAGGGCTTTCTGAAGCGCCTCCTTGAACGTCCGGCCTATGGACATGGCCTCGCCGACCGATTTCATCTGCGGCCCGAGCAAATCCCGGG
>JAPOYX010000109.1:0-42850 GCA_026706345.1 Gemmatimonadota bacterium
GCCCTGCTGGTGGCCCCGGGCTGCGTACTGGTGCTGTGCTTCCTGAACAACCGGAACTGGGTCTCCCACAGTTCCTACATGATGGTCGGCGTAATCCTGTGGATCGCGCTGCTCAAGTCCGGTGTGCACGCGACACTGGCGGGCGTAATCCTGGCCGCATTCATACCCATGCGGTCCAGGACCGATCCCGACGTATCGCCGCTCAAGGTCCTGGAGCACGATCTGCATACGGCCGTGGCCTTCGTCATCCTTCCTGTTTTCGCCTTCGCCAACTCCGGCGTCGTTTTAAGCGGCATTACGTACGAGCAGGCATTCCACGGTGTACCCGTCGGGGTCGCACTCGGCCTGTTCCTGGGCAAGCAGATCGGGATCTTCGCGCTGTGCTGGCTGTTCATCAAGCTCAAAGTGGCGACCCTGCCCTCGGGGATGACCTGGTCCGGTCTCTACGGGGCGAGCGTCCTGTGCGGAATCGGATTCACCATGAGCCTGTTCATCGGTTCCCTGGCCTTCGGCGAAACCGAATTCCACGACATGTTCGACGAGCGGCTGGGAATCATCGTGGGTTCGCTGCTGTCGGGTGTGTTGGGTTTCTTTGTCCTGCGATACAGTCTGCCGCCTGTCGTCAAGCCGGACGCGCCGGTTGAGGTGGAGGTTGAGAAGGTGGTTTGAGGTTGGCAGATGTTTCTACAGGGTGCGTCTGAATAGTTAAGCTGATCAGCTACGTGAGCCTTCTGTTTCCTATGAATAAAGGAAGTAACAGAAACCCTGGTAATTACGTTGTCTGCATTGACAACACGGACTACACGGCATCATTGGAAAAACACAAAATCTACCGCGTTGTCGGTGACGAAGCGGCAAGGGATGATGGTGACCTCCGGGTAATTGACGAGAGTGGAGAGGACTATCTCTATCCTGCGGCAAGGTTCGTCACTATATCCGTACCGGCTGAGGTTGAGAAGTCGCTCGCTCTTGATTAATGCTGGGGATTGACCGATTAGGTATGAGAGGCCGCGCGGTCCCCATACCATCTTTCCATCACAGAAATGCACTGATAACCCTACGCCGCATCCAGCGCCTGGTCCAGGTCGGTGATGATGTCGTCCGGGTCTTCGAGTCCCACAGAAACACGCGCTCCAAAACCGCCCTTCTCGCCTTCGCTTTCGCCCGAGGGCAGAATCAACGTCTCCACGTCGCCCAGGCTGTACCACGGCTCGCACATTTTTAGACGGCCGATGAAAGTGTCGAGCGACACGCCGGAACGGGCATAGAAACGCATCATTCCGCCGAAACCGTGAAGGTACCCGGTCGCGGCCCCGTGATTCGGATGGGAAGGCAGGCCCAGGTAGTCGACCCGGGCTACCTTTTCGTGCTGTCCCAGGTACTCCGCCACCTTCTGGGCACTGGCACAGTGCCGTTCCATCCGGAATGCCAGGGTCTTGAGGCCCCGATGTACGAGGAAGGCGTTCATGGGCGCCAGCACGCCGCCCATCAGGATCCGCATGTAATGAATCTGCTTTCGGACCTCTTCGTCACGACCGGAGACGATTCCGGCAAGGGCGTCGCCATGCCCGGCCATGTACTTGGTCATGGCGTGGAGGACCACGTCGGCGCCGTAGTGCAGGGGCCGCAGAAGGTAGGGCGATAGAAAGGTGTTGTCGACCACGACCAGGGCGCCTGCATCGTGTGCCAGGTCGACGGCGCGGGCCAGGTCGATGAATTCCATGGAGTGGGCGTACGGCTCGAAATAGACCATCCGGGCGGGTTTCTCCAGCGCTTTCTTCAGGGCGTCCAGGTCGCACATGTCGACCATGTGGACATCCACGCCCCATTTCACCGGCAGCACGTCCCGGAACAACATGCTTGTCCCGGCGTAAACGGTCTCGTGACAGACCACCCGGTCGCCGCTCCGAAGCAGGCCGAACAACGTCTGGCTGACCGCCGACATGCCACACGAGGTCGCCTGCGCCCACTCCGCGCCTTCCAGGACCTTCACCTGTTCTTCGAGCGCACCGCTGGTGGGTCCGCCCGCCTTGTCCAGTCCGCGGCCGTAGGAGTTCGTCCCTTCATAACCATCGCGGTAATTTGTATTCCCCTGGTAGATCGGCACCGCGGATGACGTGCCGTGGTACCCACCGTGGATGGCGTCCGTGGTGAAATTCCGGTTGTTGGGTGACTGGTAGTCGTCGGCGGCGTACCGCAGGTCATGGTCGTTGGGCATGGTGGGTTCCTTTTCGGAGTGGCTTCGGAAACGGGCTGTATGCAAGGATGATTTTGTATTTCGTTACAACGGAGTATCACTCATTCGGACTAGATGAAGGTAGAGACCAGGTCATTCGGATCAAGGTCTTTCAGTTCGTGTTCAACGGAGATCGGGACTTTCATTATACCTGTCCATACATCCACTCGATAGTTAGTTTAAGACAGGTAGTTCGACCAAAGTTGAACTATGGTTATCATTAAGATACATGCTGGAGCGCATCCGGTGCAGTATACTGAATCCAAGTCGATCATCGTGTCCCTTTTGGATAGTGCCGGAATCGAGCAAACGGTACACGGCGTAGAACCAATCGGTTATGGCGTAACCAACCGGACATCGTTGGTCACCCTGAATGACGACACGCGTTATATCCTTCGTGAATACGATTGGCCCTACGATTCAAGCGATAACCTCCACAGGCTAGAAAAAGAGCGCTATTTACACGACCTGCTTCTCGAGTACGGTGTACCCGTGCCGGCCATCTTCGCAGAGCACGAAGATGAAAGCACACGTGCCGTGCTGATGGAATACAGGCCGGGACACCTCCTGGGCAACGTCGTAGATACCTTGACCGAAGTGCAGCGCACTCAAGCCTGGCAGTCTGCCGGAACAGCTTTACGAAAAGTGCATTCGATCCAGTTGCCGGATCGCTGCTCGGGCGTGATCGTAGGGGAACGCGTCCAGCCGTTTGAGGAAGGGTCCTGGGGCGACTTCCAATTCCACCAGGCTGTACAGCACGCGAATCGTCTGCTGAGGCGGGACTTGGGATTGCGTTTCGACCTGTCGTCGATGAAGAACGTGCTGGAACAGGCGGTTCCCCTGCTGAACGAAAGACCAATGGTCCTGTTGCACAACGACCCCCATCCCTGGAATGTGCTTGTTCACGAGGTAGCCGGCCACTGGACCTGTTCAGCATGGCTCGACTGGGAATACGCCTGGTCAGGAGACCCGACCTGGGACCTTGTCCGGTTGGACCTGTTCCGGTTGAAACAGATCGGTCCGACGCCCGACGCCTTCTACGAGGGATACGGCGCCTTCCCTCGAGAACCAAATCGAAGTATATACGAAATGGCGATTTACCTGTGGCTGGCGAATCAGTACCTGGACGGGGAGGTGGACGAGGAGCGTGTACTGATGCCCACCTATGAGGCGGCAATGCGGTACCTGGAGCAAATCGACGAATCGGTGGAGAGTATTGGAATCGGGCTTGAAAGGACATAGTGACTTCCCTGAACCGTTTTTCCTCTCGTATCCCTTGACGTATACTAAACAATTGTATAGTATATGTTCTGTAGAATGGATTCCGATACGGAGTCCATATCCCGTCCCGCCGACGTTCAGCACCACCGCTGCGAGAGGAGAATCAAGTGTACACCGCATACACGGGGAACAGCCACTATTGCTACAGCA
Organism: Gemmatimonadota bacterium; assembly: GCA_026706345.1. Classification (NCBI taxonomy): domain Bacteria; kingdom Pseudomonadati; phylum Gemmatimonadota; species Gemmatimonadota bacterium. Next base: position 3,668 of record JAPOYX010000109.1, read on the forward strand.
ACAGTCTTCACATGTGTTTGAAACAGGCCGGCATGGTCAATCTACCGGATGCCGGCCTGCTGGAGTGCATGACGGGTATGCCGTTCGGTACCCTTTTCATGCGGTTTGAAACGCCCCTGTTCTTCCCGAGTCACGCCGACCTCAATCCGCACACCGGGCTGTCCCGTGCTCTGAACATCCTGGGCTGGAACTGTACCTTATGGGAGGGCGACGATGCCGAAGAAGCTCTAGATGCACTGAAGGAATCCCTAAAGAAGGGTCCTGTACTGCTTGGCCCCCTGGACCTGGGCTTCCTTCCCTACGATCCGAATCACAAGCTGAAGCGCGGAGGAGACCATTTCATTGTTGCCTTGAAACTCGAAGGCGACCGGGTGCAAGTGCATGATCCGCAGTTCTATCCCTTTGCGGTACTGCCGGTCGATGATCTCATGCGGGCGTGGAATGCCACTGAACTCGGTTACGCGACTTGCGCATACACGCTGCGCGGTGATTTTCTGGAGGAGCGCCAAGTGTCGACCGATGACATGCTGGAGGATACCCTTAAAAACGCACGGGAACTGATTCATGCGGCTCCTTCCGGCCCGCTCTTTTTTGGGGGGTCGAAGGCCTTCCGCCTGGCCGCCGAGGTGATCCGTGATCGTCCGTCGCAAGCCTTTGCGGGGATGCTGGTCCATTTCGTCCTTCCGATAGGCACCCGTCGCTGCCTGGATGCGGCCGACTTCATGAAGTCGACGGGCCAAACGGAAACCGCGGAGTGGATGGTGAAGAAAGCCGAGTCATACGGCCTGGCGCAGTATTATGCCACGCAGGAAGATTGGAAACGTACGGAGGAGTTGTTCGAAGAATTGGCGGAGATCGAAGATCGAATCGCCGAATGCATGTAATCGACTGCGGCCTTGAGGGTTGATACGACCGGTCGGTATTTTACCTTGTTCTTCGACTGAGGATACGAACTTCTGGAGGGATTCAACACTTCTAATGCAGATCAAGCACCTATCCATCACGGCGGAAAATCCGAAACGGGCGGCAGGGATACTGGCGGAGTTGACGGTTGGATTCACGTACCCCTTCCCTTCCAGGACCATGGAAGGCGCGTGGGTATGTGCCTGGGATAAACAGATGGGCGAACTGGTTGAGTTTATTCCGAACCGCTACCTGCTCTGCCCCGGCCAGTACGCAGCAGAATACCTGTTGGCCGAAGAGAAACAAAACTTCAACTCAACCCATTGCATGCTTGAAACAGAGCAAAGCCTCGACCATTTGAAAGCGGTGGCAGAAAAACATGAACTCCACCACCGCTTTCGGCCGAGGCTGGGCGGACCGCTCTATGAGATCTGGATCGAATCCCAGGTCCTGGTCGAATTCGTTTCTGACGAGATCAGGGACCTCAAAACCTGACTTGAACCTCAATCCCTGACTACAACCTCGAGGCCTGATCCCTGCCTCAAACCTGATCAACCCTCGATCATACCCAGGATTTCTACCAGGCTGTCGGTCGAAGGCCGGTCGAAGGGATCCGAGCCCACGTACTTGAACCGAAGGACGCCTTCCTTGTCGATGATGAAGGCGGTGGGTATGACTTCCTCACCCTTGTCGGTCGTTTTCTGGATCTTGAACTTGGTGGGTATGGCCCGATCCGGGTCGGCGAGTACGGGGAAGGAGAGCGCTTCCCGCGTGACTTTCGACTTGGCGACGAAGTCTCTGGTCTGGTCGAGATCTTCAGGATTGATGAAGAGTAGTTCCGTGTCGAGTGCCGCTATACGTTCGTAATCGGATTGCAACTGCCCCAGTTGCCGTAAGCAAAGGGGTCACCAGTAGCCGATCCAGCCGCGGTCGACGACCACCAGCAGGTTTCTGCTGCCCTTGAAATCGGCGAAGTTGACCGTCTCGCCGTTGACGTCCTGCAGGCTGAACTCCGGTGCGGGCTGGCCCAGCCTCGGAGCCAGGTTCCTGGGCTGGGCGTCGGCGGATTCCGCCACCAGGCCGACCAGCGCCAGGGCGAAGCACCACCGCGCCAGTACACGTATCATGGCATGCCTCCTCGTTTCAGAAGTCATCCTTCTCGTTTCAGCGCAATTCGCTTGCGTTTTGTTCCTTTTAATATAACCTACCCTGGTACGTCTGTGAACTTCAATTTTAATGTTCCACATCGATATGATGGATATGGAGGAACCGCTTCCAAGGAGCCGCTTTCCCATGAAACCGGGCATTACCCAACTCTGTCTCCGCCGCCAGGATCTGGAGGAGGACCTTTCCAGGGCCCGCGGCCTGGGCTACGAGGCCATCGAACTGGTATTCTCCGATGAGGGATCTCCGAATATAGACGCTTCCACGTTGGAGATCGCAGCCGTCGGGGACGCCTGCAGAGATCACGGACTCGAACTGTGCTCCATGATCGCCATACGCCGGGATGCCGGTTCCCTGTTATCGCCGTCCGCGGACGAACGGACGAAGCGGGTTGCTATCCTTAAGCGGGGTTTTGAAATAGCCGAGATCCTGGGTGTGGACGCCCTCCTCCTGCATCCCGGAGCGCTCGATCCGGCGAGTTCCTACGGGACGACCTGGGACAACTTCCGCGACGCCCTGCGCGCCCTGGCGCCCGAGGCGGAACGGCGCGGGACACGGATCGGCATCGAGAACGTGTGGAACCAGTTCATGCTGAGTCCCCGGGAAGCCCGGCAACTCGTGGATGAGGTCGGGTCGCCCGCCGTCGGGATCTACCTGGATACCGCCAACATGATCCTCTACGGTTACCCGGACATGTGGATCCGGGAACTGGGAAGCCGGATCTTCAAGGTGCACGTGAAGGACTTCCGGCGCGGTGAAGGCGCCTGGGTCCAGCTGATGGACGGCGACACGGACTGGCCGGCGGTCATGGCCGAATTGCGCGGCATCGATTTCGACGGGGCCCTGGTCAGCGAGGTCGGTGGCGACGACGGCGCCATGCGGGAAACCGCCGAGCGCATCCGGCGGATCATCGCCCTGTAGGATTTGATTCCAGTAGAATCTACCCTAAGAAGTACTTGATCTGCAGTAGGACTCTGCCGCGCAACAAGGCCTGATATATATCCGTTGAGCGGGCCTTAGCGCCTCGCCCAGACGGCCTCCGCATACTTGATCACGCCGTTGACGTACGAGTCGAGGGGGTTGTAACTGAAGATGGCCTTTCGTCGCGCGGCGTCGGTAGGACCGTACTTTCCCCGTTCCTTGAGGTAGCGGGCCACGCTCATGACGGCGTCGGGCCAGGAGTGCAGGTCGATTCTGCCGTCCCCATCGCCGTCCGCGGCGTGGGGCATGCTGGCGGGCATGAACTGGGGGTATCCGATAGCTCCCGCCCAGGAACCGTGGAGGGAAAGCGGATCGACGCCGGTTGCCTTGCTCTGGCGGAGCAGGGCCACCAGGTTGCCGACGCATCGACGCCGTATCTTGGCAAAGCGTTCTTCCTGTTTTTTGGCCACCTCGGCGGAGGCCAGCGGATCGGCTTCGCCCCTTGACTTGATCCTCCGGACCGCTGCCTGCTGCGCTTCTTCCATGTACAGCAACTGGGCGACCAGGACGTTGAACACGCGGTAGTTGCCTGTAAACTCGCCCAGGCCCGATTCCCACATCAGGATAGACACGATATCCTTCCGGGCCACGCCATACTTCTGTTCCGCCGCGTCCAGCAGGTTTTTCTTTTCCTCGAGAAAATCGACACCGCGCTTCACTCGTTTTTCCGACAGAAACACGCGGGAGTAATCCTTGTGAGCCTTGTTCTGAATCGCGACGCTGCGAGGGGTGGCTACCTTGATCAACTGGGACGCATAGACTTCGCGGCTTTCGGGCCGGTCGAACAGTGCGAGGAACTCCGCCTCGGATACCGGCTGGCCGCCGCCCTGGCTGGCCGCGAGACGCTTGACGAGGTCTGGCAGGTAGGGTGCCGCGGGGTGGGTCCGCGGGAGGTCGATAATTGCAGATTTATTAATTTCCCAGGATGTAGCGCTGTTTTGCGCCCGGGCCGCATCCGGCTGGGCAATAAACGCGGCTGCCAGCGTGCCGTATAACACGTATCGACTAAGGGTCCTGTAACGAAACTTCGACATGTGATTCCTCTTCTAAACTGACGATTCGGCTACAGTTGCTGCCTGATAATTACGGACGGCGGGAAGGGTTGTCAAGCACTATGTACCCGGTTCGTGGCTACAATGTGACCGGTTAATGAAAATAGGTATTATATCTATTTATTACAATTATTTATACTACAAATACCCAGTCTGGACCTGGTTGGACTGTGCACTTCAGAAGACCAGTTTCTTCAGCTCGTGCTTCTTTGTGAAGTAGACCCCGTCCCTGGTCATCGGACCGGGATTCTGGAAGGCGCCGCGCTCTTCGTGAACTGCGGTTACAGTCCCGTCCGCCGGATCGAAACGGTAGAAACAGTCGGTCGTGAATCCGAACACGCCACCGTCCGGACCGATCTGGACTCCACCGTCCAGGGCGCGGCCGCCGGGCAGGGGAACCGTTTGCGTAAACCGACGGTCGCCGGGACGGAAAACGAAGAAATGGGATTCGGAACCTGCATGGGCCGTCCCGCATAGCAGGTCGCCGTCAAGGACGGCCAGCGCGTTGACGGCCGTAGCCACAACCGGAAGCCGGTCTTCCCACACCTTCTCCTCCGCCTCGTAGTCCCACAGGAACAGCGACGCTTCCTCCACACGCGGCTGTGTGCCTGTACCACCATCGATCGTCGTCCCGACGGCGAGTAAATCATGGGCTCTAAGCCAGGCCAGCGACCAGCAACTGGCTTCCCCGGCGATGTCGCGGTAGGTCCCGAACTGGTCTGTGGACGGATCGTACCAGGACAGCGGTCCGCCCCACATGCCGTAGTTCGGTACCGAGGCCGTCCACACCCGGCCTTGGGGTCCGGCGACCATGGATCTCGGGCGATAGGATATCTCGTCCATGCGGTCCAGGTCACGCGGGTTACTGCCGGGATCTTTACCAAATTGATAGGGCAGGGCGGGATCGTACACCGACAGCATGGCGCCCGGGTAGGAACAGATGTAGAGCTTGCCGTCCATGTTGGCCATGGAATAGGCTTCCCCGGTCGCCGTGGTGCAAATGCCGAGATCGTCCATGGCATGAGACCGGGGATCGAAACGGAACAGGTGCAGCGGCAGGATGCTCGACCCGTAGATGTTGTCGTCGGGGCCGCGATGGACCAGGAAGATCTCGCTGCCCGCGGACTCGTAGGCTACGGGTAAAGTCCGCGTCTCGCCGGTCCCCGGACGGGTAATGGCCATCTCGTGGAACATCTGGGTTTCGCGGTCCGCGAAATCCGCCGTAGATCCATCGGAGAGGGTCGGGGGCGGCGCCGGGTCCGGAAGGTCTTCCACGGGTACGGCTTCAAATCCATCGACGCGGAAATAGCCCGCGGAGGACCGGATGTAGAGTTGCCCGTCGGCCGCCCGGTACAGGTTCAGCGAACCCCCGTCCTCTGTCACCACCGCAGGCCCCACGGTCCTGCGCTCGCCCGATGACGGATCGTAGACGACCACGTGCGGGCGGGTCATCTTGATGTTGCAGGCGATCGTTCCCCCGGCGCCGACGTAGGGATAGCAATACATGTCGGTATCGTCCATCCGCCCGTGGCGGGTGAACGCACCGGTCGCCGGATCGTAGTTCGTCAGGCCGGCAGACCCGTAGCATCCGATCCAGATCACGCCGTCCGCGTCTTCATCCATGTTGCACGGAAAAGTATCGTCGGGCAGGTTGATGGCGCCCAGTTCGTCCAGTCGTTCCGTCGCGGGATCGTACCGGTAGAGGTGGCCGGCGTAGGCCGCGCCGATGTAGACCCGGCCGTCGCGGGTGCGAAGCGCGCCCGTGGGGAAGTTGGCGGTGGGATCGGGCGACGTCGCCTGGGACGTAGTGCCGGTGGCCGGATCTATCTTCACGACGGTGAACCCGGCCGCCTGCTGGCCCATCACGGCCACCAGGCAGTCCCGGCCGGCCGCGTCCAGGGTGGGGAAGACCCGGACCCAGTTGACGCTGCGGACCGGTATGCCGATGGTCTGGATCGAGGGGATGGCGCTCATCCTTTCCCGGCATCGCGTGAACGTCTGCGCACCTCTTCGGCGAAGATGGCCACCGTTTGTTCCAGGGTGCGGCCGCGATCCACGGTCTCGGGCCGTTCGTGCCCGATTGGGCTTTCGGCGATGAGGCGGAAGATGTGTTCGGCGCCCTCGTGAAAGCCGGACGATACCCCGGCCTGTTCGTACGTCGCCGCGATTTCACGCATTTCGCCGATCCAGCGGAAAGCCTTGGCCGACAGGCTGTTGACGCCGCCCATCGCCTTGAGGCGCGGTGCCTGGCTTTCGGCGAATTCCGCCAGCAGTTCCTCGCCCAGGCCCATGACCTCGGCGGCGGTAAGCGCCGCGGCATGGAGGGCGGAGGTCCCCTTGGTTACCGAGGCATAGCACATCTTGATACCCGACGCCCTGCCCACCTCACCGCCCAGCGGCCGGACAAGGATCCCGTGGCCATCCAGTTGCGCGAGTATGGCCTCGTGGGGACCCGAAGCATAGAAGCGGGTCTTTTCGTCTGCGCCGGGAGGTCCGCCGATGATGCCGGCGTCGATGAAGCGGCCTCCGGCGCCGGTGATGACCCGGCCGATCGCTCTTGCCGTATCCGGGGAGACGGCGTTGCAGTCTGCATAGGCCGGCGAGGATCCGCTCCGCTTCATTGCCTCCGCCACCTGGCCGGCGAGCGCCAGGGCCTGATCGGGCACCAGGATGGCCAGGATCAGGTCGGAGTCCCGCACCAACGCGTCCAGGTCCGGCTCGTCACGTATACCCGCGGCCACCGTCAACGTGCGGGTCCTTTCGCTTCGGCCGGTTAGACAGGTTGCCACGTCGAAGCCACCCTCGAGGAGGCATCGTCCCACGGAATGGCCCATCTCTCCCGGGCTCAATATGGCGATTCGTCGTCCTTGCATACTCGTCTCCCTGCCGGGTATCAGTTCGGGTTCCTTCTGGTTGGGTTTCTCCTGGCCACCATGCGCCGGATCACCCGGTGGCCTTCGTCCACATCCTCTTCGTGCAGCACGGTAAACTCGTCAGTGGGCAGACGGCTCGCCGGTTCTCCCGCCTTGAGGCACCAGTCCGGGTTCTGCGCGGACCGGTATCGCAGGTGGTCCAGGGTAAAGCCCTGCCAGGCCAAAAGTCCGCCATCGGCGACCACGGGCCAGGCATAATCGAAGACCGCCTCCTCCCAGTACATCACGCAGATTACGAGCGCGAACCGCCGGCCCGCGGGCGGACGCCAGGCATTCAGGTCCGCTTCCACGCAGGTAAGCCGGGATTCGAGTCCCTGTTCCAGGGCCTCCGCGCGAAGACGGTCCAGGGCCACGTCCGATATGTCGACGGCAAGCACCTCGCGTCCGTCTCCGGCCAGGGCGAGGGCCTGGGCCGACAGGCCGCAGGCGAGTTCCAGTACCGGTCCTTCAGGATACCCCAGCCCGGCGGCGCTTTCGTACAGCGGGCAGAAACCCCTGGGCGCCAAGCGCTTCGGCGACAGGTACCGCGCGTTCCACTTCAGCCGGTCGGGATGGTCTTCGAGGCGTTGCGAGCGGGAATCCGTGTTTTTCAATGCGAATACGCTTCCGTCTGCCGACTGGTGGGGATCGACTACTCAGGATTCTACCGCGACCGAAATTCCTGGGCCACGACGAGGATGTGGCTGCCCTGCCTGACCGGCTGACGGAACGCCTGCGACAGTACGTAGCCGTCCACGCCCGCGCGCACCGGCCAGGGCGGATCGTCCACGCGGTAGAAATCGTGCAGGTTACCCACGACCTGCCCAGCCTCCACGCGCGTTCCGCAGGCCATGAGCGGTTCGTAATGCCCCGGGAAAGGCGCCGGCACGTAGCATGCCCGGTCGATGATGGCCGTCAGCTTCTGGGTGCCGTCGGCGTGATGGGCGATGGGCTGGATGTCACCGGTGAGCTGGCCGTGGTGGACGGCCGCGGCAAGTATCCCTTGTCGCGCATAGCGGACGCCGTCCGGGTTGACCGATTCTCCCCAGCCCAACTCGGTTCCGATGGTGATCTTTCCCAGCCGCTCCGCTTCGCTGACCATGAGTCCGGGCGTCTCGTTCTGGTACGCCATCACGAAGGGCGTGCCGAACCAGCGCGCCGTGTCTTCGATGACGGCCGCCTGGTCCGGGTCATCCACCTCGTGAAAACTGGAACACTGGGCGAAGTCGAGTTCGGCGCCGCCGGAATGGATGTCCGTCACGACGTGCACGCGGGGCCAGAGATATTCTCGCACGAACTGGGCGATACGGTGGGTGATGCCCGCAAGGGCCGGCGAGGTGCCCGCGCCATCCACGAATGCCCGGTTCAGGTTGACCCCGTCATCGGTGTCGCTCGCCCGGCGGCCCGCATGGAAGGCCGAGGGGTTGAGCACGGGGATGAAGATCAGCCGCCCGACCACCTCTTCCAGTTGGATCTCCGTCATCAGGCGCTTGATCGCCACCGGCCCTTCGTATTCGTTGCCGTGATTGGACCCGCTGGCCAGGAGTCCCCGGCCTTCGCGGACATCGGGCCCGACCATGACCGTCAAGGGGATGAGATGGTCCGCCCAGAGCGAATCGTGTTCGAGGGCGACCCAGTAGTCTCTGCGCCCCGGCGAGTCGAGATCCAGCCGGTCGGGTCGGACTATTTCACGAGGCATTCAGGTCTCCGTAATCTTCAGGTTGATCGTGCGATGCGTGTCCGTCGGGGCTGCCAGTCATGACACCGGGCGGTCCGCATCCAGCGCGCTTCACACCGAGACGCCGAGGAGTCCGCGGGTAACCTGGAAGTCGGTGTTGCCGAGTACCGCCGCCCTTGGCGGGTGATTCCCGGCGGCCGTGTTCCGGATCAGGTCCAGCACGCCTTCGCGCCACTTCGCCGGTCCACCGGTCAGGACGAGATCCACGTCTTCGTGAAAAGGCCCGGGCAGGTCATCTGCGCCTACTTGCAAGACCGGTATCATGGGATGGCCGGGGAGCGGGTGGGTGCCGACGCCGGCAACGACCAGCTCCACACCGGCCGCGCCCAGTCCGGTCAGGGTCTCCACCCAGTGGGTCGTCTGCGTCTCCATGACGTGCAGCCCGGGTACCGACGCGGACTCGCCGTAGGTCAACGTCGGGGAAGCGGCTCCGTCCACCAGGCGCGAAAGGAAAGCCGGATGCAGCAGCAGCGCGGCGTTGTCCGGCACGACGACCGTTCCGCCCTCGTTGACGACGTCGAGGGTCAAACGCGATAACGCTTCGGAAACGACATCGGAAACCGGACCGGACGTTGCCACGCCAAGTCTTAGACCGGAAACCCCGGCCTCTCCCGCTACAGGCGCCTCACAATGACGCAAGGTTTCGGCGAACCAGGCCTCGACACGCTCGATGACATTCTCGATACCGCCATCGAGCTGCACGCTGGCCCAGCCGAATCCCGCGGGATCGATACCGCGGTCGACCAATTGATCCCGGTAAAAGTCGTTGTGCGTGCGCTCGCAACCGTGTTCCAGGAGCAAGGCGGCCGCCGTCATCGGATGGGTCAGGTAGCTGGTCATGGTACGGATGTACATCTCCTCCGATACGCCGCCCGATACGCCGCACCCCTCGGTGTGCACCAGGGCGACGAAGCGGGAAATTCCGGCGCCGCGCCCCACGCCTTTTTCGCTCAGCCGTTCCGCTGCCATGCGGGCGATCTGGCCGGAGCACAAGCTGGTGGGCAGTATGAGGCCGATGCGGTCGGTCGCACGGGATCCGCTTGATTCGAACACGGGCATCGTAAAACGAGATGACGATGGCGGCGAATTCCCTTCCAGCCGGACCTCCAGCGGTCTGCCTGTCGGCGCGGGACGGTCGCGGAGGAGCTGGAGCCGGCTACCGTCCGTCTGCCGCCAGTCGCGCCAGATCTGGGTCTGGCTGTGACCCGCCTTTTCGCCGCAGGTAAGCGCTCCGGAGGCTGCCCGCAAAGTCAGTCCGATGGTCTGCCGGCCCAGGTCCTCCATGGACTCCCCGTCCAGGTAAGCGCCGGCGTTCACGTCCATTTCTCCCGACAGCATCTGGTACCGCCTGGTAGTCGTCACGAACTTTATCGTCGGAACGAAGGGGAAGTTGGTGATCGATCCGTTCCCGGTTATAAAGAAGATGAGATTGCCGCCGGACGCCACCTGTCCCGCGATGGCTTCCAGGTCATTGCCCGGACTGTCCATGAAGTAGTACCCCGGATCCTTCATCGGTACCGCGTAGTCGATGGCGTAGTCGAGGCGTACGTCCGGGTGGCGCTTCCGTGCCGCGCCGATGGACTTGAGCACGATGTTGTAGATCCCCCTGAGTTTGTTTCCTCCGGACGGGTTGGCGTCGACCGACTGGCCGTGCCACGCCGTGCGTTCCTGAAACCGTTCGATCATGTGGAGGAAGGTGCGGGCCGTCTCGATGTCACGGACATTGTCCAGCACGTAGGGCTCGCCGCCGATGAGTTCGTCCGTCTCCGCGAGATTGGCTTTTCCCCCGAAGCGAATGATCTCCCGGGCCACGAGCGCTGCGAGGGGATTGCCCGAAATGCCAGAAAACGAATCCGAACCGCCGCATTGGAGCACGATGTTCAGATGAGCCGCCGACGCCGGCTTCCGGGCGACGCGGTTGACCGTCTCGAACCATCCGGTGACGATCCCCGCGCAGCGCGCCAGGTCCTCTTCAAATCCACCTTCGAGCGTTTCGAATCGGTGCGGCACGTCGTTCAACGGATAGCGGTTGAGCCGCATGTAATTCTCAAGCATCCGGTCCGTCACGACTTCGGTCCCGCGGTCCACCGCGAGCACGGCACCCACGTTGGAATGGACCATGAATCCCGCCAGCGTCCGCAGCACGAGTTCCCGGTTGTTGGGGTCCACCCCCGCGCCGCCCTCGGTGTGGGCCACCGCCACCACGCCGTCTACGTTCGGGTACCGGTCCGCCTGGTCCTTCAGCATCGATTCCAGCCGCCGTACGAAACCGGCCGTCTGAGACGTAATGCCCAGCAGGACGATATAGTTGCGGGTCCCGACTCCCCGCGTAGCGCCGCGGTCGTATCCCTCGAATGTCGGCGGGCTGTCGACGAGCGGAACCTGTTCACCGGGCGTGAAGACGGATTCGTCCAGTTCGTAGGGCACCACGCGGTCTTCGAAATTGGGCTGATCCGGGAGGGTGAATTTCACTTTCCGGACACGGAGCGCATCGAGTATGTCGGCGTTGCGGATGTAATCGCCCGGCGCGATGTCCCGGGTCGCCCGGCCAAAGGGCAGTCCCCAGGAGAGGACGGACTCCCCGGCCGGTATGGGCCGGATGGCGAAGCGGTGCCCTTCCAGCAAGGTATGGGCGAGGGAAAAGGTCGCGCCGGAGTCGCCTATCACGTCCGTGCCGGCTTCCAATCGCCGGGAGACGATGGCCACGTTGTCGCCGGGGTCGGCCAGGCGCGCAATATCTTTCAACCGGCAGGCAGGCACGATGCCAGGGTCCTTATCGAATAAAGATCGTATGTGGGACTTGTCTCACTACATGGACTGCCAAGGTAACGTCCGTCACGATTCCATGTCAAAGGTAAATCGGTAGGCGCCGGTCCACCTGCCGGCCCGCCTGCCGACCGGTCTGCCGAAACCAGCGGGCGGCATGGTTGACGGCGGAGAAGCACGGTGTACATTGTGTACCGGGGCCGGGTTTGTTCCAGACCGTCCGCGGTATTATCTCACAGTCCGCTTCTTTTCCCGTTTTCGAATGCGCCATCTGCCATCCGCCAGCCGGAGGTCCGAGATGCTTGTAGGTTACGTCAGCGACGAACGATACGTCGCCCTGCCGAATGTGCTCCTGGAATTCGAATCCGATGGCGAGTCCATCGAGGCGCTTTCGCGGGCCACGGGAGCGGTCTACACGGACGTCGCGCCAGGCCGGGAGTACAAGGTCACGCTGGCTTGCCGGGACTACGGATTCAAGAGCGTGCTCATGACGCCGCAGGACGGCCGGCCCTATCACTTCAGACTGCTGCGGGACGACCTGCTGGGCTACATGTGGCCCAAGTGGATCCGGTCCGGGGAGAAATCGGAATTCCGCGTGCACGCCGTGGAGGCCTACCAGCTCGAACTGTACCGCTACGGATGGAAGAAGGAATTCGTCCGGAACATCGGCTGGTACGATGAACACGGTCCCCGCGCCACCATGCAGATCACGCCCGACGGCGACTACACCCGTACCGGCGTTCGCTGGAATACCCAGGGCTATACCAATCCCGCCCACAAGCAGTACGTCGAGGCCCCGGACCGGTCCGGGCTCCACTACCTCCACGCCTCCACGGAGTCCGGAGGGTTCTTTTCCTTCCCCTGGATCGTCGCGCCTGCCGCGCCGACGACGGACGTCGCCGTGCTGGCCGCCAACATGAACTGGAACGCCTACAACAACTTCGGGGGGCGCAGCAACTACATCCACGCCGACGCCTTTCCCCCGAAACCCACGGTCAACGCCCGGTACGACCTGAAGCGATATACCGATTCAGCGCACCGGATGTACAGCGCCGACGACTACGCGCCGCTTTCCTTCGACCGGCCGGAACCCATCAATCATATCCCCGCGGACACGGAGGCCACCGACATGATCCGGGGACGGGCGGCCTGCCACGTGGCGCCGGCGGAGTGGCGGTTCCTGGCGTGGATGGAGCGGGAGGGCTTCGAATACGACCTCTACGCGGAGACGCAGTTCCACGACGGCACGCTTCCCCTGGAAGGGTACCGGGTGCTGATCACCACGACCCATCCGGAATACTGGTCGCGGGACATGTACTACCGGCTGAAGGAGTGGGTGTTCGATTCCGGCGGACGGCTCATGTACCTGGGGGGCAACGGACTAAACTGCGAGGTCGAGTTCGTCGACGAATACACGATGAAGGTGAAGAACGGCAATATCGATTCGCTCGACCGCCCCGGGGAGGGCATCGAAAGCCGGTTCAACATCTACAACGAGTCCGAGGCCAACCTCCTCGGCGTGGCCTTTACGCGGACGGGGATCATGACCAGCGCGCCTTATCGCGTGATCGACGCGGACCACTGGGTCTTCGAAGGTACCGGCGTTGCGGAGGGAGACATCTTCGGGGAGGCGAGCCTGCACGAACGGGTGCCCGGCGGAGCGTCGGGTCACGAGACCGACAAGATCACGTCCAACTCACCGCCGAACACCCATCTGCTCGCCAAGGGAACCAACGTGGACGACGGCGGGGCCGAGATGGTCGTCCACGAGACGGACAGCGGCGGGATGGTGTTTTCCGTGGGATCGATCACCTATCCTTCGTCGATCCTCGTGGACGACGTGGTATCAAGGGTCACGTCCAACGTGTTGAAACGGTTTCTGGAGGAATGATCACGACAGGCGGCTGCGGAGTACCGGTCGCACAGCGGATCCACTGCTCAGATGCGCCCGCCTGGGGACCGACTCACCTCTACAACTTCCGCTGGTATACGCCCGTCACCCGGTGGTTCGTGCCTTTTTCCAGGATCAGGTCCGCCCGTTCGCGCGTCGGTATGATGTTCTCGCGCAGGTTCACCAGGTTGATGTCCTGCCAGATACCTTTAGCCGTCTCCACGGCCTCTTCCGTGCTGAACCCCGCGTAGTGGTGAAAGTAGGATTCCGGATTCCGGAACGCGGTGTCCCGCAGCCTCAGGAAGCGATCGACGTACCACTGCTCCAGGTCGTGTTCCTCGGCTTCCACGTAGATCGAGAAATCGATGAAATCGGAGACGAAGACGCGGGGCGACGCGTCGCCGGTCAGGTGATGGCCGGTCTGAAGGATGTTCAGCCCTTCGAGGACGATGATATCCGGCTGCGTGATCGTCTTTTCGACGCCCGGCACGATATCGTAGATCAGGTGTCTGTAGACCGGGACAGCGACCGATTCGAGGCCCGACTTCACGTCCGCCATCATCTGCACCAGCCGCCTCAGATCGTAGCTTTCCGGGAATCCCTTCCGGTGCATAAGCCCTCTTTCCTCAAGCACGCGGTTGGGAAACAGGAACCCGTCTGTCGTGACCAGATCCACCCGGGGGTGATTCGGCCACCGGCTGAGCAGGGCCTGCAGGATACGGGCTGTGGTGCTTTTACCTACCGCCACGCTGCCGCCGATGCCGATTACGTAAGGCACCTTGGCGGCCGGCTTGCCGAGAAAAGTGTCCATGACCCGGTAAAGGTGCTGGGCCGCACCAACGTGCAGATTGATGAACCGCGACATGGGCAGGTAGACCTCGGCGACCTCGTCGAGGGAGACCATTTCGTTGATGCCGTGCAGTTCCTGCAGGTCTTCCTCGGACAGTGTCAGCGGCGTCGCCGCGCGCAGTTCCGACCACGCTTCGCGGGACAGGTAGTTGAAGGGGGAGAGGGATGACGATGGGGACATGGTTTCGTTCCGCCTGGTGAGGCCCGGTTTTCTATGGTCTTCGGGCCGGACAGTCACGATCCGCCTTGATCAGTACGACGTTCCTGGTCTTCGGGCCGGACAGTCAGTCATGGCCCGTGGCCCGATCCATCAATCACGGCGCGGCCTTAATCACGGCCCGATCGAGCGTTTGCTGTTCCAGCAGTTCCGGTACGGGTTCCGCCCCGGCCCCGGGACTGTCGGAAAGGACCATCTGCGACGGTCCTGATAGTTCCAGCGCGGGCGCGCTCAGGTCCTGTTCGTAAAACCGCGTGCTGGGGAAGACATCCGACGGGTATTTCATGTTGGGCAGCGTCGCCAGGGCCATGCAGAACGATGCGCCGAGGGCCGATTCCAGCATGCCGCCCGTCCAGCAGGGGATACCTTCCTCCTCGCAGATCCGGTTCACCTCAAGCGCCAGCGTCACGCCGCCGACCCGTGCGGGCTTGATGTTGATCCAGCGGGCAGCGCCTATGCCGATCGCCTTGCGGGCCTTGCCGGGCGAGGTGATGCTCTCGTCCAGGCAGACCGGGGTCTCGATCTGACGCTGCAGTGTCGCGTGGTCGACCAGGTCGTCCCGCATCAGGGGCTGCTCGATCATGGCCAGATTGTACCGGTCCAGTTTCTTGAACATGGGGAGGTCGTCCAGCGTGTAACCGCTGTTGCAATCGATATGGAAAACCGGGTCGGGATAGGCCGAACGTACCGCGGCGATCATATCGAGGTCCCATCCCCGGCTGAACTTCAGCTTGATCCGCTTGAATCCCGCCTCCACGGCCCGCTCGATATTGCCCAGCAGCATGTCTATGCTGTCCTGCACCCCAAAATCCGCGCCTACGTCGATGACCGGCCCGCTGCCACCGATGAGTCGCCAGAGCGGCTTGCGCTCCAGCCGGGCGTGAAGATCCCACCACGCCGCGTCCAGGCCGCCCTTGGCGAAGAAATTCCCGGCGACCCAGGCGCATGCCTCGTGCAGGTCCCGGCCGCTGTCGATCCGCCTGCCGACCAGCAACGGAGCGAGTACGTCCCGCGTTACGGCGAAGACACCTGCCGTGTATTCGGGACTGTACGTCGGGCGTGCAAGCGGGGTCGTTTCCCCCCACCCCACGTCATCGCCCGCGTGCATCTTGACGAGGACGCTCTCGATAACTTCGTCGCTGCCGTAGGCCGTGCGCCACGGATAGATCAGGGGCATGGCGACATGGTAGAGCTCGACAGCGTCGATAACGGGCATTGCGGCCTTACCCTCTCAAATCGGACAGCAGCCGGCCGGTGACCGCTTCCGCGAAGGCCGCGTCGTTTATATTGCAGTCCATCTCCGTCACCGATACGTCGGCGGACACGTTGGTTTTTATGGCGTCGTACAACGCCTGGTCGGCTTCCGGCCACCAGAACTCGTTCCCGGGACTGTCGAGAATGGACACGCCCTTCAAAGGCAGAAAGATCGATACCGGCCCGCTCGAAGCATTGGCCTTCTCCGCGATGATCTCGCCGAGTCGGGCGTTTTCCTCCACGTTGGTCCGCATCAGCGTGATGTTCGGATTCCACTTGTGCAGCTTGCGGTCGCGGTACTTCTCCGGCACCGTGTCCGGCGCCCAGAAGTTCACCATGTCCAGGCAGCCCGGCACGATAACCTGGGGTATGCCGGCCCTTCCGGCTGCGTCCATTCGTTCGGGACCGGCGGCCAGGACGCCTCCGGCCAGTTCGTCGGCCCACTCCGTGGTAGTGATATCGAGCACGCCCTCGATCAGGCCCTCGTCGATTAGTCCCTCCATAGTCCGTCCGCCCGCGCCCGTGCAGTGGAAGACCAGGACCTCGTAGCCCGCCTCCTCCATGATGGCCCGGGCCTGGTCCACGGCCTCGGTGGTATTTCCGAACATGCTGGCGGTAATCAGCGGCTTGTCCTCCTCCGCTTCCTTCACCTCGGCTTCCACCATGCCCACGATGGCGCCCGCGGCGTTTGCGAAGATCCTGCGGCTGATCCGGTTGATACCGGCAACGTCTACGACGGAAGGGATCATCGAAACGTCCTTAATCCCCACGTAATTGGTCGTGTCCCCGGCGGCGACGGTGGACACCATCACCTTGGGGACCCCCACGGGCAACGCCCGCATGGCGCTCGTACCCACCGCCGTGCCGGCCGAACCGCCCATGCTGATGATCCCATCGAACACACCGGCATCATACAGTCCGCGCGCGATCTCCGCGACGCCGGCCGCCATGGCGTCAATGGCCTCTCCACGGTCGCCGCGCTTCTTCAACGTGTCGATCGTCGTGCCGCCGGCTTCGGCCACCTGTTCCCGGGACACGTCCGCCTCGAAGGCGGGATCTCCGATGACGCCCGTGTCGATAATAAGCGTGCTATGGCCCCGCCGTTCGATCTCGCCTTTGACGAAGGCGAATTCCTCTCCCTTGGTATCCAGGGCGCCTACGATGGCTATGGTTTTGGGCATAAGTGTTCCTCTTAAGTCTGTCATCGATTGCTGGTACAATCCTTCTTGCGCCGACTAATCAAGTTACAGGCGTACGAATCTATTGTACATATCTTTATGCCGTGAGTCCCAGGCCAGGACACCGCTATCACTTCGCTCCGGGAGACACCCCGACACCTGGCGCCTCGGCGTCCGGCATCGGCGAGCCGAGATACTATGACGTCGGAGGACGTAAACCGGTCGCGGGCAGTTTTTGGACTTTGTTCCTTGTCAAGGATGACCAAGAACATTACGTAACAATGAAGTTGTTGATCTGTTGTAGACTAAGGATGTTGTAGATTGGAGGCTCAGGTGATCAATCCAACAGTACACACACAGATGCTCGTCCGGCGGCCGATCGAAGAAGTGTTCAACGCGTTCGTAGATCCCGCCGTCACCACGCGCTTCTGGTTTACCGGAAGCAGCGGCAAGCTGGAACCGGGCGCGACGGTCACGTGGGCGTGGGAGATGTACGGAGTCTCTGCGGAGGTCCGCGTCAAGGCGATCGAACCGCCCTCCAGAATCCTCATCGAATGGGACGAGCCCGCGACGACCGTCGAGTGGCGTTTCACATCCCACGGAACGGAAGCGACCCTCGTTCAGATCTCCAACGCCGGGTTCCAGGGGACAGAAGAAGAGGTCGTCGGCATGGCACTCGACTCCATGGGCGGTTTCTCCCTCGTACTCGCCGCGCTCAAGGCGTGGCTGGAGCATGGCATCGCTTTGGACCTGGTGGCGGACCGCGATCCGGGGCACCACGTTTCTCACTAGCCTTGCTGCTTCACCGGCTAGATGCGCTGCTGTTGATCTGGTGAGACGCTTCCCGCGCGGACGAGCGCTTCGGTCTGGTTCGATGTCCTGCCGCAAAGCCTGATACCTTGACGGCGGTCGCCGGATCTCCTATACTCCACCGGATGCAGAGAAAGGTCCCTCCATGCCCATCCTGCGGAGGACGGCTGCGTCACGTCCGGGGCGCAAGGTACTGCTGCGAGTCCTGTCGGGAAGACTACGGTTTGTTCCGAAAACACGCTCCGTACACGGGTACGCATTGCGTCCGGCTTCAGTCGCCGGCCCAGATCAGACAGGCCGAGGAGGAATCATAGCGGGAACCGGAACCGGGCCTTATCGTTTCCTGCGTTCAAAATGAACCTGCTCAAGAAGATCTGGGGATGGCTCCGGTGGCTGGTCGCACTGGGCGCCCTCGCCTACCTGATCTACCTCTACCGCGACCATTACGTCGATTTCATCCGCCGCGAAATCGACTTCACCTTCCTGGGCATCGGTGTCGTACTGGCCACGACAGCGACCGTACTGGCCTTCTTCCGGTGGTTCCTCCTCGCCCGGGGCCAGAAGCTGGTGCTGGGATTCCGCGAGGCCGTCCGCCTGGGCTTCGTCAGCAACTTGTTCAACTACCTGGCGCCCGGGACCGCGGGCGGCGACATCGTCCGGGCCGTGGGCATTGCACGGCGTCAGAAGTCCAGGCGGACCGTCGCCGCGGCCACGGTGCTGCTCGACCGGTTGATCGGCATGCTCGCACTGCTGATCGTCGGCTCGGTGGCCGCGCTGCTGAACCAGGACCTCTGGCATCACCGCGAGATCATGATCGCCGTACTGGTCTTCTGGGGCGGTGCCTTGACCGGCCTGGTGTGCCTGGCAGTTTCCCTGCGGTTCCGGCTACTGAACTGGACCCTATTCCAACGGCTCACCCGTCTCCGGTTCGTCGGACCGTTCTTCGCCGAACTGGCCGGCAGCCTGGCACTCTACCAGACACGGCGCAGCGCGCTGACCGAGGCCCTGCTGATCGGCCTGATCGGCCAGGTCTTCATGCTGTCGGCTTTCTTCTTTTGCGCAATGGCGCTCCTGCCCGGACCGGCCGCACCGGATTACTGGGCCCACCTGATGCTGATCCCCGCAGCAGAGATCATTGGCACCTTCGCGCCGGTGCCGGGGGGCGTCGGCGCGCTGGAAGGCGCGGTCATCTACATCTACCACCTCGTCAGCACGACCGCCGATGGATCGGTCCCGGGCACGGTCGCCCAGGCCACGGGACTGGCCGCCGCCCTGACGTACCGTATCGTTCGGGTCAGCGTCGCCGCCGTGGGCGCCCTGTACTACATGGTTACGGATAGAAACTGGAAGGAAAGGCTGGGGCTGGAGGATTCCTGACCGTACGGGCACGGAGAAAGTGCCGGGTCTCCCCGACGTATCCCCGCACCCGGTCAGGGCCGAACCCCGGGTACTTAATTCCCCGGTGTCCGGCGGCTCAGAAAAGCTGGATCACTACACCGGCTGCCCCGGTCGCCCAATGCCCCGAAATGCCGCCGCTCCCCGGGCGAGGAGCAGTGGTCGTTTCCGTTACCTCACGAACAACCGCTCGTCGATCCGCACTCACGGCACACGTAGCACGAACCGTTGCGGGTCATCAGGCTGCCGCAGTCCGAGCAGGACGGCGCGTCGGCCTGGGCTACATAGACCTCGTGTTCCTGGTTCTCCTGCGCGGTCATCGTCTGATCCATGGCGTTCGAATGCATGGTGTTGTCCATGTCCTTGTCCGCCACGATCTCCGAATGGCTGTCCTCGGGCAGGAACTTCACCGCGAGCCACCGGAAGATGTAATCGGTGATGGACTTGGCCATGGGCACTTCTTTACTACCCGTGAATCCGGCCGGTTCGAACCGCATGTGGCTGAACTTTCGGATCAGGCTTTCCAGCGGCACGCCGTACTGCAGCGACACGGATATGGCCGTGGCGAAGGCGTCCATCATGCCGGATACCGTGCTGCCTTCCTTGGACATCCTGAGAAAGATCTCGCCGGGCTGGCCGTCTTCGAAGAGGCCGACGGTCAGGTAGCCCTCGTGGCCGGCTATGCTGAACTTGTGCGTGATCGCCTCGCGCTCGTCCGGCAACCGCCGGCGAACGGGCTGGACCTCGGCGCCCTCTTCTTCGTTCTCCGAAGCCTTGGTGCTGAGCGGCTGGGTGCGCTTGGAACCGTCGCGGTAGATGGCCAGGGCCTTGAGCCCCATCTTGCCGCCCTGCAGGCACACGTTCATGACGTCTTCGACCGTGGCCTCGTTGGGGAGGTTGACCGTCTTGGAAATGGCGCCCGAAATGAAGGGCTGCGCCGCCGCCATCATCTTCACGTGTCCCATGTGGTGGATGGAACGGCTTCCGTTCTCGGTCCGGAACGCGCAGTCGAAGACCGGCAGGTGTTCCTGGAGCAGGTGGGGCGCGCCCTCGATGGTCCCGTGCTCATCGATGTAATGGACGATTCGCTCGATCTGCGGCTTGGAGTAACCCAGTTTCTCCAGGGCGGAATACACGGTGCGGTTCACGATCTTCATCGTGCCGCCGCCCACCAGGCGCTTGTACTTGACCAGGGCGATGTCGGGCTCGATTCCCGTCGTGTCGCAGTCCATCATGAAGGCGATGGTTCCCGTGGGCGCGAGCACCGTGGCCTGGCTGTTCTTGTACCCGTGCTTCTTGCCATGGGCGAGCGCATTGTCCCACGCGGTGCGCGCGGCGTCCAGCAGGTTCTTGTCCACCATCTCCGCCTGGATGTCGTCCACCGCGTCCCGGTGCTTCTGCATGACCCGCAGCATGGGCTCGTTGTTGACCTCATAGCCTTCGAAAGTACCCAGGTTTTCGGCGAGCTCCGAGGACCGGTAGTATCCCTGCCCGGTCATCAGCGCCGTGATGGCGCCCGCGAAGGCGCGTCCCCCGTCGCTGTCGTAGGGCAGGCCCATGGCCATGAGCAGCGCGCCGAGATTGGCGTAGCCCAGTCCCAGCTGCCGGAAGGCGCGGGCGTTCACGCCGATCTTTTCCGTGGGATAGCTCGCGTTGTCGACGATGATGTCCTGCGCCATGATCATGATGTTGACCGTGTGGATGAACCCCACCACGTCGAAGGTGCCTTCGTCGGTCAGGTACTTGAGCAGGTTGATGGAGGCCAGGTTGCACGCGCTGTTGTCCAGGTGCATGTACTCGGAACAGGGATTGCTGGCGTTGATGCGGTCCGTGTTGGCGCAGGTGTGCCAGTCGTTGATGGTCGTATCGTACTGCATGCCGGGGTCGCCGCACTGCCACGCCGCTTCCGCTATCCAGGACATGACGTCCGTCGCCTTCAGGCTCTCGATCGGCTTCTTCTTGGTGATCGACTGGAGCGTCCAGTCCTCGTCCTTTTCCACTGCGTCCAGGAAGTCGTCCGTCACCCGCACGGAGTTGTTGGCGTTCTGGAATTGGATGGAGCTCCAGGCGTCGCCGTTCAGGGTCATGTCCCAGCCGGCGTCGCCGAGGGCGTAGGCCTTGCGCTCCTCGTTCGCCTTGCACCAGATGAACTCCACCACGTCGGGATGATCGATGTCCAGGACGACCATCTTGGCCGCCCGCCGGGTCTTGCCCCCCGACTTGATGGATCCGGCCACCGAATCGGCCGCCCGCATGAAGGAGACCGGCCCGGAGGCCTGGCCGCCCGAAGAGAGGATCTCTTTGGACGAGCGGATCCGGGACAGGTTCACCCCGGCCCCCGAACCGCCCTTGAAGATCATGCCTTCGACCTTGCACCACTCGAGGATGGATTCCATGGAGTCGTCGACCGAAAGGATGAAGCACGCCGAGCACTGGGGCGTGTCCTCGACGCCCACGTTGAACCACACCGGACTGTTGAAGGTGGCGCGCTGATGGAGGATGATCTGTTTCAGTTCGTTGTGGAAGGTGTCGGCGTCTTCCTCCGATGCGAAGTAACCCTGGGCGCGTCCCCAGCCCGCGATCGTGTCCGCCACGCGGTCGATCATGTGCTTGACGCTGTTTTCGCGCTTCGGCGTGCCGAGGGGGCCGCGGAAATACTTGGACACGACGACGTTGGTGGCCAGTTGCGACCAGTCGGCAGGGATCTCCACGTCCTTCTGCTCGAAGACGACATCGCCGCCGTCTCCCGCGATGGTGGCCGTCCGCTTCTCCCATTCCACCCCTTCATAGGGATCGACGCCCGGATTGCTGTACAGGCGCTCGACGGCCAGGCCGCCATCCTTGAGCGGCACTTCAGCGACCGGCACTTCAGCGACCGGCGCGTCGACGGCGGACGCGTCTTCAACAGACACGCCGGCGGCAGATTCCTCCGTATCTTCGATCATGAGATCGGGATCATCTTTTAGTTTTAAACCCAGTCTTTCTGTAGCCATGCGTGCCCCCTCGAATCACCTTCTTCGATCTGTAATGATTGACCAATGTGTAGATTGCGTTGGTTGATTGCGCTGATTGTGTATTAAAAAGTAATACCTGATCCATGCGTGTAGACCAGGTACCTGAATCCTTTGCTTAATTCGGATCGGGTTGGTCTTTGACGACCGACTCGGGCTGGTCCTTGACGACCGAAGCCAGCTCCTGCTTCTCCAGTTGCTCGAGCTCTTCCGCGAATTCGCTCCGGTCCTTGAAATCCCGGTAGACCGAGGCGAAACGCACGTAGGCCACTTCATCGATCTTGCGCAGTTCCCGGATGATGAATTCGCCGATCTTGTCGGAAGGGACCTCGCGGTCGTTCAGGTTGCTGACGTAGTATACCACCCGGTCCACGAGTTCGTGCAGTTGATCAGCGGAAATCATGCGTTTCGTGCAGGCCAGCTTCAGTCCGTGCATGATCTTTCCGCGGTCGAAGACCTCCCGGCGGCCGTCGGATTTCACCACCATCAATTCTTCTTCCTCGATGGCCTCGTAGGTCGTAAAACGCTTGGCGCAGGACAGACACTCGCGTCGTCTGCGGATGGTTCTTCCGCTCTGGATGGTGCGGGAGTCGACTACATGGCTGTTCAACGTGCCACACGCAGGACATCGCATCTGCGGCGGATCTCCGGTTGTAATTGATTGATAATTTATGAATTAAGAATCACAAGGTGTTGTGGTATAAAACGACGTAACAACCAAGATATAGTATTGCATCGGGGGTTGCAAGTATCTTTTGCAACTATTTTTCTTTTTGTCGTGTAAGTCGTTTTCGTGACCCGTAAACAAATAAAAACGCCCCCCGGTATCATCTGCCGGGGGGCGTTTGCAAACGGTTTTCTGATGTCTGAGGCCGTAACTTCAGATCACGGCACTAGGGACTGAACACAAGAGATACGGTGATCGGTATCCATTTTGTGGCCTCGCCTTCCGTCGCCGCGTGACTGTACCGCGCATCGATGGCCACGCCGATCGAAGGATTGATGGGAATATGAACACCTCCCCCTATCGTAAAGCTAAAAACAGTCTCCGTATTACTGATACTGATCGATTCGCCAAGAAGGGAGCCAGTAACCTTCCATTCGCCTCGCGTCAACCCTATGCCTCCTTGCCCATACACACTTATAGGGGAAGTAGAGGAGCGGAGCATAACTCCGAGGTTCGCACCGGTGAGTTTTACATCTTCGCTCACACCGGGGCCTAAGTCTTCTTCCGGACTATATTTGCTGTAGTGACCTTCCAATACCGCATGCAAGTTCTGAAAAACCGGCACAGATGCTCCAGCTCGTATCGCCGGTCCATTGTTTATTCCCTCGGCGTCTATGGGGATACCCAGACCGCCTCCTACGATAAACGACGGCGAAATCTCCTGGGCATGTACGGTTTTATGCGTAGATAACGGCACGAGGACAGTCGCGGCCAGGAAGGCAATCGCTGCCTTTCTCATAAGACTGCTCTTTAGATGAAAAGGGATACAGAAATGAGGAGTGATGAATGAGTGTATGACAAGTATACGTGATTCATCTCGGCATGTCAATATGTTTCCGGGGAAATCAAGCAGCTATAAACGCTCGTAAGTCTTTGGAAAAACAGCTCATGCGAGTTGACTCTACAGGCCAAGATCAACGGTCCAGCAAAAGAACTGCAAGTCGGTTCTGTCGTGCGATATCCAGTGTTTACTATAATCTCGAAAATCTCGAAGCTACTCCATCCGCAGGGATTCGACCGGATTCGCGGTGGCGGCCCGCAAAGCCTGGAAGCTCACCGTCAGGAGCGCAATGGCCATGGCGATGGTTCCGGCCAGGATGAAGGTGGTCCAACCCAGGTCTACGCGATAGGCGAAGTTGTCCAGCCAGGTGCTCATCGCAAGATAGGCGACCGGCCAGGCCAGCGCGTTGGCCAGGATCACGAGCCGGACGAATTCGCTGGACAACAGCGCGATAAGACTGGAGGGAGATGCGCCAAGGACCTTGCGGACCCCGATTTCCTTCGTGCGCCGTTCCGCGGTGAAGGAGGACAGCCCGACGAGCCCGAGGCAGGCGATGATAACGGCCAGTACGGCGAAGCTTACGAAGATCCTGGCAAAACGCTCCTCGGCTTCATGCAGGCGCGCAAAGGTGTCCTCCACGAAGAAGTATTCGAAAGCCCAATCGGGATTTACTTCATGCCATGCTTCCTCGATCGCCGAAAGCCCTTCCGACATGCGACCGGCATCGATTTTGATCATGGCGTAACCGCCCGGATAGTTCGGAAACAGCACCAGCGGTTCGATGGGTTCGTATAAGGCGGCGTAGTGGAAATCCCTGACCACGCCTACGATCGACGGCCGCAATTCACCGCGCTCATCGGAATCCGTGATCAGTTCCTGCAACCCTTCGATCTCCTTGCCCAACGCCTCGCCGGCGGATGCATAGCCAAGCCGGTCAACGGCCGCTTCGTTGACTACGACCGCACCCGTCGCCGTCCAATCGCCGGTGAACGCGGAATCGAAGTTCCGACCCGCCACCAGTTCGATGCCGAAAATCTCGATGAAATCATCGTCTACCCAGGCCTGGTACATATCAATCGTCGATGATTCGTCCTGGCCCCGTCTGCGCGCCTTGATCGGCGCCGCGGCGTTCTTGTGCCCGGGAAGAAGGAAATTCATAGAGACGTTCGTCACCGCAGGTATCTCCTTCAGCCGCGCTTTGTAAACGCTGGATTTTACGACCACCGGCGCGAAGGTCTGAGGCACCGCGACGACCTGGTCGGAATTGAGCCCCATGTTCCGTGCGCGTATGAAATCGAGCTGGCTGTAGACCACGCCGGTGCAGATGATCAGGGCGATCGAAATCACGAACTGGCCCACGACCAGGACCCGGCGGATCGTCACGTTTCCGGCGCCCGGGGAGCGCAGGCCGCTCAGCGCCCGGACCGGTGCGAGTCCGGACAGGTAAAGGGCCGGATAGCTTCCCGAGACGAATCCCACCACGGCGCCGATCGCCACGACGGCACCCAGGGCGAACCAGGTGGTATCGGCATCCAGGGACAGGGATTTGCCCGTGAGCAGGTTGAACCACGGCAGGCTCAGCAAGGCAAGCAGAAGGGCAACGCAGACCGCAAGCCCGGTCATGATCATGGACTCGCTGATGAACTGCCGGATCACCTGGCCCCTGGCCGCGCCGAAGGTCTTTCTCAGGCCGATTTCCGCCGCCCTTCCCGCGGACCGTGCGGTGGCCAGGTTCATAAAGTTGATACACGCGATGAGGATGATGAATACGGCGATGGCGCCGAAGAGGTAGACGTACCGGACATCGCTGTTCGGGGCCAGCTCCCGCTCGAGATGAGAGTGGAGGTGTATATCCGTGACCGGCTGCAGCCTCAAGGTCAATGTCGAAGATTCACCGTCATATCGGTCGCCCACGTACTTCTCCACGAAGTCGGGCAGTTTGGCTTCCAGTTCACCCGGATCGCTGCCCTCGCGAAGCAGGACGTAGCTGTACGACTTGCGCCAGTCCCACACGTCGGCCGGATTGGGCGAGTAGTGCTCCTGGATCCGGAACGCCGCGAGTATGTCGAATCCGAAGTGCGTGTTGGCGGGCAGGTCCCGCATGACGCCGGTCACCTCGAAGTGGAAGGATCCTTCGGCGTCCAGGATCTTGCCCATGGGATTCTCGTCGCCGAAGTATTTCCGGGCGATGGACTCCGACAGTACGACTTTGTCGATACCGGCCAGGGCCGTCCGGGGATCGCCGGTTATCAGCGGCACGTCGAACACGTTGAAGACCGACGAGTCGGCCAGGTAGAAGTTCCGTTCGTAGAAACCCCGGTCCCCGTACTTGATCATCCAGGCGTTGCCGGGCGGTACGAAACGCACCATGTCTTCCACTTCGGGGAAATCCTCGCGCATGAACTTGACCGTGGGCATCATCACTTCGGCGGTCCGGATCACCTGGTCGCGGTCCCGCTCTTCCGAGATCACGCGGTAGATGCGGTCCGCCTTCTCATGATACCGGTCGTAACTAAGCTCGTCGCGGATGTACAGAAGGATGAGGAGCGCGCACGCGATCCCGAGCGCCAGGCTCATCACGTTGATGGACGCATAGCCCTTCTGGCGATTCAGATGGCGCACGGCCACCGTCAGGTAGTTACGGAACATGGCGCACTCGCTTTATCTGATGGGCGAAAAAACGAAAACACGCGTTCTGCCGCGTCCTGCGTCGGAATGGACCGCGTCACGCGTCGGGATCTACGCATCCTGCGTCGGAATGGACCGCGTCCTGCGTCGGTATTTTCCGCGCCCTATTCGGTCCGTAGAGACTCGACGGGATTGGCGGTGGCCGCCCGCACGGCCTGGTAACTCACCGTCAGGAGGGCGAGCGCGAGGGCAAGCGCGGCGGCCAGAACGAAGGTCATCCCGTCCAGGGCGACACGGTACGCGAAATCGTCGAGCCAACGATTCATCGCGAAATAGGCGGCTGGCCAGGCGATTACGTTGGCCACGATCACGAGCCGGACGAATTCCCCCGACATCAACCCGATCAAGTTCGGCGTGGACGCGCCAAGAACCTTGCGCACTCCGATTTCCTTCGTGCGCCGTTCCGCGGTGAAGGAGGAGAGGCCCACGAGACCAAGGCAGGCGATAAACACGGCCAGTGCGGCGAAACTGACGAAAATCCTGCCGAAGCGCTGCTCGGATTCGTAGAGACGCGCATAAGTGTCTTCCACGAAAAAGTATTCGAAGGCGAAGTCCGGGTTCAGGTCTCTCCATGCTTCGTCGATCGCCGACAGGCCTTCCGGAAGTTGATTGGCACTGATCTTGACGACCACGTGGCTGTCGTCGGACTCGGGAAAGAGTACCAGAGGTTCTATCGGTTCATGCAGCGAAGCGTAGTGGAAGTCTTTCACGACGCCGACGATACTGCGCGGTTCCGCGGTTTCCTCATCGAAACCGTGTCGCTCGTCAAAAACCCAGTCAAACCGACCATCCAGGGCTTCCTCGGCGGAACCGTAACCCAGCCGGGAAACGGCGGCTTCGTTTAATATCGTCCCGCCGCCCGCTCCATACCAGTCGGCGACGTACGCGCGATCGAAGAACCTGCCGGCGGCCAGTTCCATGCCGAACGTATCGAAAAACATGTCGTCCGTCCAGGCCTGGTTCATCTCGATCTTGGCGTCATCACCTTCGCCCGATCTGCGCACAACGGCGGTGATCACGGCGTTCTTGTGAAAAGGCAGGATAAAGGTAGCCGTGGCATCCTCCACGTGCGGACTTTCCCGCACCCGCTGCCTATATAGTCGCGCCTTTTCAATGACCGGGGTAAACGTCAGCGGCACGGCGACGAGCCGTTCCGTGTCCATACCCAGGTTCCGGTTTCGGAGGTAGTTGAGCTGGTCGTACACGACGCCTGTGCAGATGATCAGGGCGATCGAGATCACGAACTGGCCCGCGACCAGCGTTCTGCGCATGCCCACGTTTCCGGCGTCTCCGGACAACGCGCCCTTCAGGGTATCGATCGGAGTGAGTCCGGACAGGTAAAGCGCGGGATAGCTTCCCGATATCAGCCCGACCACGATGCCGGTCACCGTCGCGGAGCCCAGGATGAACCACGCAGTATCCGCGCCCAGTGAAATGGTTTTGCCTGATACCAGGCTGAACCAGGGCAACCCGATCACCACCGACAGCACCGCGATGCATACCGCCAGGCCACTCATGATCAGGGATTCGCTCAGGAACTGCCGCATCACCTGGCCCCGGGCCGCGCCGAAGACCCTGCGCAAACCGATTTCCCGGGCCCGGCCCGCGGATCGGGCGGTCGCCAGGTTCATGAAGTTGATGCAGGCGATGAGGATGATAAAAACGGCGATGGCGGCGAAGAGGTATACGTACCGGATGTCGCTGTTCGGCGTCAGTTCCCGCTCGAGTCGGGAATGAAGGTGGATGTCCGTCACGGGCTGCAGCCGGTAGGTCAGCGATGACGTTTCACCGTCGTGGATATCACCGACGTACTTCTCCACGAAAGCGGGCAACCTGGCTTCCAGTGCGGCCGGATCGCTTCCCTCCCTGAGCAGGACGTAGCTGTGAGACTTGCGCCAGCCCCAGTCGTCGAGCGACTGCTCTGTAAACGCCTCCTGGATCCGGAATGACGCGAGTATGTCGAATCCGAGGTGCGTATTGGACGGCAGGTCCGCCATGACGCCGGTCACTTCAAGATGAAAGGTCCCTTCGGCGTCCAGGATCTTCCCCATGGGATTCTCCTCGCCGAAGTATTTCCGGGCGACGGACTCGGACAGCACGACCCTGTCGTTTCCGCTCAGCGCGGTCCGGGGATTGCCTGCCAGAAGCGGGACGTCAAAGACGTTGAATACCGAAGAGTCGGCCAGGTAAAAAGACCGTTCGTTGAATCTCCTGTCGCCGTACTTGACCATCCAGGCGTTCACGGGAGGGTTGAAGCGCACCATGTCTTCCACCTCGGGGAAGTCTTGGCGCATGAACCTGGCCGTAGGCGTCATGACTTCGGCGGACCGTATGGAACGGACAACCCCGCCGCCCTGCCGTTCCTCCGAGATCACGCGGTAGATGCGGTTCGCATTTTCGTGAAACCGGTCATAGCTCAACTCGTCCCGGATATAGAGCATGATGAGCAGGCAACACGCGATCCCGAGCGCCAGGCTCATCACGTTGATGAACGAGTAACCCTTCCTGCGACTCAGATGCCGGACGGCAACCGTGAAGTAGTTTCTGAACATGGAAAAATGATACCGTGTCTACAACGGACGAGAGATGCGATCTACTCGGCCCGCAAAGACTCCACCGGATTGGCCGTGGAGGCCCGGACGGCCTGGTAACTAACGGTCAGGAGGGCGATCGCCATGGCGAGAATGCCAGCCAGAATGAAGGTTGCCCAACCCAGGTCGACGCGGTAGGCGAAGTTGTCCAGCCATCTGTTCATTACCAGGTAGGCGGCCGGCCAGGCGAAAACGTTGGCCACGATCACGAGACGGACGTATTCGTTGGACAGCAGGCGAAACAGGTTCGGAATGGAGGCGCCCAGGACCTTGCGGACCCCGATTTCCTTCGTGCGCCGTTCCGCGGTGAAGGAGGAGAGGCCGACGAGACCGAGGCAGGCGATGAGCACGGCCAGGGCGGCAAAGCTTACGAATATCCTGCCGAAGCGCTGTTCGGCCTCATACAAGCGCCCGAAGATGTCTTCCACGAAGAAATACTCGAAGGCAAACTCCGGGTTTACTTCCTGCCATACGTCTTCGATCACTGCAAGGCCTTCAGACAGGGATTCCGACTTGATCTTGATGACGACGTGACCACCCTGGTAGTCGGCGAACATGACCAACGGTCCTATAGGTTGGTGCAAAGACGTGTAGTGAAAGTCCTTCACAACGCCGACGATCCTGCGCAGTTGCTTTTCTTCCTCTTCCCACCCCTGCCGCAGTTCCCGCACCCAGTTCACTTCCTTGCCCAGGGCTTCATCCGGTGAATCGTATCCCAGCCTGCTTACGGCCGCTTCGTTCAATATCGCAGCGCCCCCCGCCGTCTGCCATCCCCAGTCGCTGACGAAGGAGGGGTCGAAGTACCTGCCCGTGACGAGCTCAATGCCCAACGTCTCCACAAAGTCTTCATCCGTCCAGGCCTGGCTCATATCGATTTTCTCGAATTCGCTTTCGCCCGTCCGCTGCAACGTGATGGGTATCACGGCGTTCTTGTGACCGGGAAGGATGTACGTGGAGGTAGCGTTAGTAATGTACGGACTTTCCTTCACGCGTTGCTTGTAAATCCTCGCCGTTTCCTGGACCGGGTCGAAAGTCAGGGGGACGGCCACGACCATGTCCGTGTTCAACCCCATGTTTCTCTTGCGGATGAAATCCATCTGGCTGTAAACCACACCGGTACATAGGTTCAGTTCTGGCGAAGGGACGAACTGGCTTACGACCAGCACCCGGCGCATACCGGCCGTGCCGGAACCGGATGCGAGCGTTCCCTTGAGCGTCTCGATCGGCGCCAGTCCAGCCAGGTAAAACGCGGGATAGCTGCCCGACACGCACCCGACTACGACACCGATGGCCACCGCGGCGCCCAGGGCGAACAAGACGGTCCCCGAATCCAGGAACATGGTCTTGCCCGTAAGCAGATTGAACCACGGCAGACTGATCCACGCCAGAAGCAAAGCGAGGCACACGGCCATTCCGCTCATCAGCAATGATTCGACGAGGAACTGCCGCGCCATCTGGATGCGGACCGCGCCGAATACCTTTCGGAGGCCGATTTCCCTGGCCCTGCCCGCGGATCGGGCGGTCGCCAGGTTCATGAAGTTGATGCAGGCGATGACGATGATGAATACCGCGATAGCGGTGAAAAGATAAATGTATCTGATATCGCTGTTGGGCGTCAGTTCCCGTTCCAGGCGCGAATGAAGATGGATATCCGTTACAGGCTGCAGCCTGTATGTGAGTGAGGCTTCGCCGCTTTCGTAGCGGTTTCCGAGGTGTTTTTCCACGAAAGCGGGCAGCTTGGCTTCCAGCTCCGCCGGGTCGCTTCCTTCCCGGAGCACGATGTAACTGTGGGCCGTGCGCCAGCCCCACTCGTCGACCTTGTTGTAGGAGTAGGCTTCCTGGATCTTGAAGGACGCGAGTATGTCGAACCCGAGGTGGGTATTGGAGGGCAGGTCCGGCATAATGCCGGTCACTTCGAGGTGAAAAGTCCCTTCGGAGTCCAGGATCTTCCCCATGGGGTTCTCATCGCCGAAGTATTTTCTGGCAATGGACTCGGACAGCACGATCTTGTCGTTTCCGGTCAGCGCCGTCCTGGGATTGCCCGTCAGCAGGGGGACCTGGAACACGTCGAAAACCGTCGTGTCGGCCAGGTAGAAATTCCGTTCGTAGAACCCCTTGTCTCCGTACTTGACCATCCAGGCGTTACCGGGCGGGACGAGGCGAACCATATCCTCGATTTCCGGGAAATCCTGGCGCATGTACCAGACCGTGGGTATCAGGACATCGGCGGTACGAACGACCTCGCCTCCCTGCCTTTGTTCGGCCGTTACGCGGTATGTTCGGTCCGCGCGGTCGTAATAACGGTCATAACTCAGCTCGTCCCGGATGTAGAGCAGGATGAGCAGGCAGCACGCGATCCCGAGCGCCAGGCTCATGACATTGATGAACGAATAGCCCTTCTGGCGGTTCAGGTGGCGGATTGCCACGGTAATGTAGTTTCGAAACACAGCGCCCTCTAAGTCGATATGCCTGTCAGGGATGCCAGGTTGGTCTACCAGTCTTATGAAGACCGCATAAGACGGCCCCATATTCCACCGTCAGGGATGCACCGGCCCTTGATTCAATATCATTCGTGGCAATACTTCTGTATAATACTCCATTAACATGGATTTCACCCGTATATTCTGTAAGTTTACTTAAAGAAACCCTGTGGGTACTCATTTACGAAAGTATCACGGTTAAGCGCTGATTTTCGTGGATCGGGAAGCCCGTACGTGACTTTATCGAAACAATTTCTGAAACCATGACCGATCTCTTCTCCGACCAGGCCGAAAAGCAACTTCAGCGGGAAGCGCCGCTCGCGGCCCGCATGCGGCCGGATTCGCTGGAGGGCTTCCTCGGACAGCAGGGGCTGGTCGGCCAGGGACGTCTGTTGAACGAGTCCATCGAGCGGGACAGCCCATTCTCGATGATCCTGTGGGGGCCGCCGGGTTCCGGCAAGACCACCCTCGCCTTCATCATCGCCCGATCGACGGATTCCCACTTCGTCGCGTTGAGCGCCGTGAGCGCCGGCGTGAGGGACCTGCACAGGGCCACCTCCGAGGCCCGCGACCGGCTGGGCATGCACGGCAAGCGGACTATCTTGTTCATCGACGAGATCCATCGCTTCAACAAGCTGCAGCAGGACGCCGTCCTGCCGACCGTGGAGAACGGCACGCTGACCCTTATCGGCGCCACCACGGAGAACCCCTCTTTCGAGGTCAACAACGCCCTGCTTTCCCGCTGCCGGGTGCTGCGCCTGGAGCCGCTGCCTGAGGAGGACCTGCAAAGGATCGTTCGTAACGCGCTGGAGGACGACGAGCGCGGCCTGGGCGGGCGGAACATCGAGATGGACGAAGAGGCAGTCGCACACCTGGCTTCCGTGGCCGGGGGCGACGCGCGAATAGCCCTGAACACGCTCGAAGTGGCCGCCATGACCACGCCGCGCGACGACGGGACCCGGATCCGGCTGACCGTGAAGGAGATCGACGAAGCCCTGCAGCACCGGTCGCCGCAGTACGACAAGGGCGGGGACTGGCACTTCGACGCCATTTCCGCCCTGCACAAGAGTGTGCGGGACTCCGATCCGGACGGCGCGCTCTACTGGCTGGCCCGGATGCTCATCGCCGGCGACGATCCCCTCTACATCGCGCGCCGTATCATTCGCATGTCGGTGGAGGACATCGGACTGGCCGACCCCTTCGCCCTGACCCTGTCCACCTCCGCCCAGCAGGCCGTCCATTTCGTGGGTCAGCCCGAAGGCGACCTGATGCTCGCCCACGCGGTGGTTTACCTCGCCACCGCCCCCAAGAGCAACGCGGTCTACGCGGCCTTCTCGAAGGCGCGGCAGGACGCGGAGCAGACGAGCGACGAGCCGGTGCCAATGCATCTGCGCAACGCGCCGACCCGCCTGATGAAGGAAATGGACCACGGCAAGGGATACCGGTACGCCCACGACTACGACGGGGCGGCCGTGGACCAGGAGCACCTGCCCGATTCCCTCAAGGGGCGGCGCTACTACGAACCCACAGACCGGGGCCGGGAAGAGAAGATCCGTACCTGGATGGAGAAGATGCGGAAGATCAGGGAACGGGGCTGATTGGATTGCGCGCAGTGGGACCACACCCGGAATCCGCGCGACCGGTAGAACATCTTTTACGTGATCTCCTTGAGAACTGGTCGGGATGCCCAGGCCCTCGCGCGACCGGTACTACCTCTGTCACGCGGTCGCCTTGCGGTAGCAGAAGTCGAAGAGCAGTTCCCACTCGCGCTGCTGGATGCCGCGGCAGAGATCGCCGGCCGGGACGCCACCCACGTTGGCGCCCTCGCACAGGTCGATGAAGGCGAAGGGATCCCAGGAGGACTGAGACATCAGGTACGCGGCCTCTTCCGGCAGCTTGTCCGTACCTGACGCGATGGTCGCCGCCTCATCCCTCAGTTCGGGATAGATGTCGTGGTCGCCGACGCGGCCGAACCAGTATTTCCCGTTGGGATAATCCGGTTCGCGGCGGTGCATGATGCCGTGCCAGAAGCTGCCCGTGGGCGTGGTGATCTGCTGGCTGAGGGTGTGCGAGGTGACCAGGAAATCGTGGTACAGCCACAGGCCGGACCGGCATCCCTCGGCCATCATCCGGTCGCTGATGCTGTTGGGCGCGAAGGCCTCGTCCAGGTCCAGGGCCTCCAGGCCGGCCTTCGCCGAACTGTTTTCCTCGCCCGGGTCCAGCGGCATGATGCGGGGCGTCTTGAGCAGTTCCGCGAACACGGGTCCGTATGCGGCAGGGTCGAAGGAAGACATAGTCGATCCTTTCGTGATTCCGGTTGTCTCTTGGTCGAAGTGCCGGGGTGTAACCGGGTAACGCCGTCTGGCTTAGCCGCAGGAGACCTTATAGCATCGCGGCCATAGCGGCTCCAGCGCAGTCAGGACTACCTCACGGCGTCTCGGTGGCTGCCGCTTTACGCTTCTTCAGCACCTCGTTCATGCTGCCTGTGCGGTAACCTTCCAGGTCCAGCGTGACGTAGTCGTAGCCGATTTCCTTGAGATACGCCGCAATCTCGCCATGGTGTTCGATGGCCTTCCCCAGGTCGGCGGGCTCCGTCTCGATACGGGCCATGTTCTTGTGGTGGCGCACCCGGAACTGCCTGAGACCCAGGCCGCGGATGAACGCTTCGGCCCGGCCGACCTGCTTGAGGGCTTCGATGGAAATGGGATCGCCGTAGGGAAAACGCGACGACAGGCAGGCCAGGGACGGCTTGTCCGCCGTGGGCAGGCCAAGACGCTCGGACAATGCGCGCACGTCGGCCTTTGAGAACCCGGCGTCCTTCAAAGGACTGCGCACGCCGTGTTCCCGGATCGCCAGCATGCCCGGACGGAAGTCGCTGATGTCGTCCACGATGCTGCCTTCGCAGATGAAGGCCGCGCCTTCTTCCCGGGCGATCTCCTTCAGGCGGCTGTAGAGTTCATCGCGACAGAAATAGCACCTGCGCGGGTTGTTCTGCATGTACTCCGCGTTGTGGACTTCCTCCGTGTCCACGTAGCGGTGGCGGGCGCCCATCCACCCGGCCAGTTCGGCGGCTTCGTTCTTCTCCTCTTCCGGCAGCGATTCGGACACGCCGGTTACGCCCAGTGCGCGGTCTTCCAGCACGTCGGAGGCTACCTTGAGCAGCAGCGTGCTGTCCACACCGGCGGAGAAGGCCACCAGGACGCTGCCCATGGCGCGCAGGTCTTCTCGGAGCGACTGGTACTTTTCGTCCAGGGTGGATGATTCGTTCCTGTTCACGTCCCGCTCCCTGATTGAACCCCGTTACACAGGTGGCAAAAGACCGCTGTCGATATCGGCGGATTCGCCATTCCGGCTTACCTTCGGAAGCGGCCCGCCGCCATGATTTCGCTTGACAGAACGGGCGTTCCGCCGCTTTTTAACACGTCTGTTTCAGGTTGAAACAAGATACGCTGCGCCCGGTATCATGACAACGGTTTTTTGCAGCGAATCGCCGTGAATGAAGGGTTCTGGAGGTCCTTGAAAGTTCGTAAAGGAGCAAGATCCGTCATGATCGTTGATGGGCCCTCGAGGTCCACGAAGGAGCAAGATCCGTCATGAAGGTGGACGAACAGAAAGTGTCGAGTCCCGTGCCGGAAGAAGGGATGGGGTCGGGTCCCACGGCAGGCGATGATGATACAGGAAGCGCGGCCGGCGACAGTAAGGCGGGTGCGGCCGGCGATAGCAAGGCGGGTGCGGAGGGCGATAGCAAGGCGGGTGCGGAGGGCGAACCGACCCGGCTGTACAGCGGCATCCAGCCCACCGGCGACATTCACATCGGGAACTACCTGGGCGCCGTGGCCAACTGGGCCAAGCTGATTCCGCGGTACGACTGCGTCTACTGCGTCGTGGACTACCACGCCATCACCATCGAGTACGACCCGGACACCATGCGGGAAGCCGTGCTGGACACCGCCACGATGGGCATCGCCTGCGGCCTCGACCCCGCCCGTTGTACGCTCTTCGTTCAGTCCCACGTGACCGAAACCCTGGAACTGGCCTGGATCTTCAGCACCTGCACCGCGATCGGGGCCCTGGAACGGATGACCCAGTTCAAGGACAAGGCCGCCCAGCACAAGCAGAACATCAACGCGGGCCTGTTCACCTATCCCGTGCTCCAGGCCGCGGACATCCTGGGCGTCAAGGCCGACGGCGTACCCGTGGGCGACGACCAGTCCCAGCACCTGGAGTTGACGCGCGAAATCGCCCGGCGCTTCAACCATCTTTACGGACCCGTGTTCCCAGAGGCGAAGACGCTGTACAGCCCCGCGCCGCGCATCATGGGCCTGGACGGCCAGTCCAAGATGAGCAAGAGCCAGGAAAACTACATCGCGATGAAGGACCGCAGCGATACGGTCAGGAAGAAGCTCAGCACCGCCTATACCGACCCGAACCGGCTGCGAAGATCGGATCCCGGCAATCCGGATATCTGCAACATCTTCACGCTGCACAAGTCCTTCTCAAGTCCCGACGAGGTGGCGGCCATCGATTCGGAATGCCGGAGCGCGGGCATCGGCTGCGTCGACTGCAAGAAGAAGCTGGGCGACAACATGGAGACCGCGATGGCGCCGATCCAGGACAAGTACGAAGATCTGACCCGCCGGCCCGACGATGTGCGGGACGCCCTTGCCGCGGGCGCCGACAGGGTAAGGACGCTTACGTCGGAGACCATGACGGAGGTCCGTCAGAGCCTGGGTTTGCGTTAGCGGAGAAGACACGCGAAGACACCATGTTTCTACACAGGATGGAACCCCCGGGCATTCCCTGCGTTTATAACAACGTGTTACAATCTCCTCAACGGAATCGTCCGGTACACCACGCAGGAGCGCGGTACTTCTGACGGAATCCCGCGCCGGTTCGTTCCGCGCCGGTTCGTTCCGCGCCGGTTCGTTCCGCGCACCCGCACGCGGATCGGACGCCCGCTTGTAATCCTATCCTAAGAATCATGCATGGATATTTACTCGAAAGACTACACCCACCATTCCCGGCTCCTGGGACGGACCGTATCCTTTCGCCGCAACACGGCCAAGTACCTGCTGATCGCCTTCGCAGTCGCCGGACTGCTCCACGGTCTCTCCCTGCTGGCCCTCCTGTCCACGGGCATGCTCGAAGACAAGGACATGATCGAGCTCACCCTCGCGCCCTACGAGCGCCTGGAACAGCTCGAACAGGCCTACATGGAGATGCAGAATCCGCCGACTCTGGTCGACGTGCCGGAAGAAGCCCGCGTGGAGGAGCCGCCGGACGATCCAGACGCCGACGTGGCGGACAAGAATTCCATCGCGCGAGACCTGCTGGAGGACACGGAGTTGCCCGAAGGACCGGCTTATTCCGAAGGCGACCTGGAGATCAGGACGATGGAGGATGCGGACGAAGAGGAAGAACAGCAGCACGATCCCTTTGCCGGCGGCGTCCCGCTCACGCCCCGGGAGGGCGGCATCGAGAATTTCGAGGAGTTGGAAGACCCGCCGCTGTGGACCTCGGACCTGATCATCCGGCCCGAGTTCCGAGGCAGCGGCGGACGGGAAGGCCGCGGTGAAGGTGGGACGGAAGGATCCGAAGTCGCCTCGGCGCCGCGTCCTACCGGTCCGGAAGCCCCGGTTTTCATCCCCCAGGACGACATGAACGAACTGGCGCAAATGGCCCGCGAACCCGCGTACGAACGACACAGGCGGTTCGGATTCGGCTTCGGAAACACCGGGCCGAGGGTACCCCGGACGAACAACCGCCACACCTCGGTCAAGGACTACGGCGATTTCTCGCTCAGCACCTATGCCTGGGACTACGCGCCCTACCTGTACATCCTCCGCGAACGGGTCCGGCGGCGCTGGTTCGCACCGGAAGCATTCAATCTCGGCCTGGTGAGCGGGCGGGTCATCATACGCTTCAAGATCATGCCCGACGGCGCCCTGCGCGACCTTGAGGTCTTATCTTACAGAGACAATGATATCCCCTACCAATCCCTCGTCGCGTCGAGCCGCAACGCCATCGAATCCTCCAGCCCCTTCCCGCCGCTTCCCGCGGATTTCCTTCATCCCTATCTGGAAATCACCGGCACCTTCTACTACCAGATCCTCCGTGCGAGGTAAAGGGCGTGGGGATTGTCGAATGTGCTCGCTTCTCCGGAGCGTAGGCCTGTGAGAGCGCAAACGAGGTAACCGTTGAAAGCGCAAATCGTGCGAGGTAACCGTTGAAAGCGCAAATCGGACGGCTGGTAGACTCGAAGGGGTTTCAGCACACCGTACTCGGGGTGATCTCGGCGGCCGCCGTACTGGTGGGTCTGGAAACCTCGCGGGATCTGGTGGCCCGGTACGGCGTCTGGCTGCACCGGCTCGACCAGGTGGTCCTGTCGTTCTTCGTCGTGGAAGCCCTGCTGAAGATGGCGCGTCACGGCCGTCAGTGGTACCGGTATTTCGGCGACCGCTGGAACGTGTTCGATTTCCTCATCGTGGTGGCCTGCCTGTTGCCCGCGGGAGGACAATACGCGGCGGTGCTGCGCCTGGCCCGGGTGCTCCGGGCGCTGCGGCTGGTGACCGCGGTGCCGAAACTGCAGTTGCTGGTCAATTCGCTGCTCAAGTCGGTCACGTCGCTGGGGTATGTCGGCCTGCTGCTGGGCGTGCTGTTCTACGTCTACGCGGTACTGGGCGTCTACCTCTTTCGCGGCAACGACCCGGTCCACTTTCAGGACCTGTCGACGGCCCTGCTGACCCTCTTCCGGGTGGTGACCCTGGAGGACTGGACCGACGTGATGTACATCCAGATGTACGGCAGTGACGCCTACCCGAACTACGCGGACTTCGCGCAGGCCCATTTGCGGGAAGCTTCGCGGGCCATGCCCGTCCTTGGCGCCGCCTTCTTCGTCACCTTCGTGATGCTGGGCACCATGATCATGCTGAACCTCTTCATCGGCGTCATCATCAACTCCATGTCGGAGGCCCAGGCCGACCGCGAGTCGGAGGAAAGGCGCCGGCACCTGGAACGGGATGGCCGAATCAGTGTGGGGGATGAAATCGGGTTGATAGAGGAAGAGATCCAGAAACTCTCGAGGCGGCTGAAATCCCTGCGCGGAAGGGCGGACGAAGATAGGGGCGATGCCTGATTAATCGCAGCGACGCCTGATTCGTGCGGACACGGAGCGTCTGAACCGCAGCCGACGCGGAATCTGCGTGGATACAGACCAACTGAACCGCTTCCGATACGTGATTGCGCAGAGGGGACGATTCACGCAGGAATCAGATCTGCTCGCCGCCGTCCGGTCCGTAGAAGATGACCCACGTCTTCATCGACTCACCGAAATCCAGGAACCGGTGCTCGACCCCCGCGGGCACGAAGAAGAAATCGCCGGCCTCAAACGGCACGACCTCGCCCCTCATTTCGAACTTTCCCTCCCCTTCAACGATCACGTAGCACTCGTCGCGGCGGTGAGGCGTCTGGTCGTCCACCCCCCGGGGGATGTACAGCTCGATCTGCAACTCGCCGCGCTCCAGGGCAACGAAGAACCGGTCTCCGTTCGGCGCGGGGATCTTCGCGGCGATTTCCGCGGGGGTGATTCTTCTGCATTCGGTTCTTTTCATCATGTAGCCTTCCAATCATGTCCGTAAATACCGCATCGATCGGGCAAAAGCCTACAACGCTACTTCCTTCACGACGAGGTTCGTGATTCTCTCGAGCAAGTCCTCGAGGTATTCAAGATCGTGCCTCTCCTGCCGACCGAGCACATACTTCTGGATATCCACAAGCTCATTCCGGAAGCCCTCAC
>JAPOYX010000109.1:42860-58049 GCA_026706345.1 Gemmatimonadota bacterium
GTCTTGAGAAAGACCGGGATCAACTCCCTTTTGTTCAGGACAAATGAATCCGTCTTGTCCCACAGCAACAGACGAATCTCGATCAGCGTTCGGTTGACGGCGGCCACCACGCTATGCTCGGCGTCGGGTCGATCCGATCTCAACCATGTATGGAACACCCTTGCCCAGGCTCGAAAGTCGCTGCGGGCAGGCATGGGAACATTGGCCAGATCATAGCTTCCCCAGATGCGCTTCCCCTGTACAAGAAGCCTGTATATCTCGGGTACGAGTTCCTTTTCCGGGTCGTAAGGTGGGTAGATATCATTCTCCGGGAGTATGATACCTCCGAAGTCTTTCGGAATCCCGTACTTCAGGACCAATTCTGTTCGGATTGCTCGTAATCTGGATTTCAGGTCGTTGGAAACCGTATCGCGGGCGACAAGGGCCGTGTCGATGTCGCTTCGGCCCGGTATGTATTCGCCGGCGCCCAGTGATCCGATGACATAAACCCCGAGGATGCTGTCCTCTACATCCTCTTGCCTGGCGATTTCCGAGAACTCCCTGGCGATTTCCCAGGCGCGCGCTTTCGAGATGATGGCGTTCATGAGTGGTAGCCCGCATCGCCCCGCAGTTCGTCTTTCGTGTTCCAGAAGAGACCGATATCAATGGATTCTTCCTTGAATGTGGCGAGGCTCTCAAGGAAATCTTCCTTGTCCAGCAACCCTTTCTCTTCGAGCAGGTCCACGATGCCCAGGAGCAGGAGGCTGTTGGTCTGCGCCCAGGTTTCATGTCTTTCCTTTGATTTCATATTGAAGAACGGCCTTTCCTGTATTCCATTCGAGGATGCACATTGCTAATATACCTTCAAAACCGCCGAAGTCGCCGCCATTTTATGGTAAGTGAAATGGTATAAGCCCATCGTTCCCTCATTGGGTCGATTGTATCCAGTAGCCGTCGGGAGGCATCATGAACAAGCAGCATAAGTACGAGGTCAGTGTAACATGGACGGGCAATCTGGGCAATGGTTCGAGCGCCTATAGGGGCTATGCACGAGACTATGATATCGCATGCGAAGGCAAGCCGGTGATCAAGGGGTCCGCGGATCCCGGCTATCTGGGCGATGCCGGCCGCCATAATCCGGAGGACATGCTGGTGGCTTCTCTTTCGGCCTGCCACATGCTCTGGTATTTGCATCTTTGCACGGTGAATAAAGTCGTGGTGACCGCCTACGAAGATCACGCGGAAGGTGTGATGGAATTGAATCCGGACGGCTCGGCCCAGTTCGTTCACGTGACCCTCAGACCGCGCGTTTCGATAACCGCGGAGAGTGACGCGGCTGCCGCGGAACGACTGCACGAGCGGGCCAGTGCCATGTGCTTCATCGCCCGGTCCGTGAATTTCCCGGTCGAGCATGAGCCGGAAACGGTCATTGCGCTGAGCCAGTAGTAATAAACCCGATATAGTTTTCTGGATGAACAACCTGGAACGAACTCCCGGGATAGGCCTTGCGCCAGGCGCCAGGCACCCGGTGTGATCTGGCGGTCCATTTCATTTCCGTGGCAAGTAGTTGACCCCCCCACTCTTCTACCAGGTCGATTTCCTGGCGATCGTAGGTACGCCAGAAGTAGCTTTCCGCCAGGCGCCCGTTGTAAAGGTTGTACTTCAGTCGCTCCACCAGGATATAGCTTTCCCACAGTTCCCCCGCGTCATCCCGCATTGCCAGTGGGTTGAAGTTGTTGATCAACCCGTTCCTGATGCCGTTGTCGTAGAAGTAATACCGGCGGCTCTTGGTGATTTCCTTTCGCAGGTTGCGGCTGAAACCCCGGCGGCTGTAGAGAATATAGGATTTCTCGAGCAGGTCGAGATAGCGATCCACGGTGTTCGCGTTCATGCCCAACTGGGTGCCCAGTTCGGACGTCGATACCTCGCGCCCGATCTGGAAGGCGACCAGTTGTAGTAGCCTGAGCAGCTTGTCCGCATGGCGTATGCCTTCCAGCTGGAGTATGTCCCTGAAAAGATAGGAAGCGATCAGCTCCTTTATATAGAGTTGCCGATCTTCGTTCGAGTGCATGAGGACGACTTCGGGATACGATCCGTAGACCAGCCGAAGTTCGAGATGGGCCCTTGTCTGGTGCGCGGATTCGGTTTCCTGGAGTTCCAACTGGGCCAGGGGCAGAAGCAGCAGGGTATACTTGCGGCCGGTCAGAGGCTCGCCGGTTTGACTGGCCAGGTCGAAGGAAGACGAACCCGTGGCGATGATCCGGAGTCCTGCGACGTGGTCGGCCAGCAGCTTGAGATTCAGCCCGATCTGCCGGATATGCTGGGCTTCGTCGATGATCAGCGTACGGCGGCGGCCGACGAAGGACGTCAGTTTGGCCAGAGACTGACTCTCGAGATACTCCCGCACCACGATATCCTCCCCCGTCACGAGCAGGGCGTCGGAGTCGTGGTTCTGGATATAACGCTTGATTAGCGTGGTCTTGCCCACTCTTCTGGGACCGTAAACCAAGACCACTTTGCCCGGTGTGACCAGGTGGGCGAGCCTGGTGAGTTGCGCTTGAGGAATGTAAATATCAGTCATTATATTAACATAATTAATGTAAATTATGTTAATAGTCAAGGTGTTATTTTGAAAAGGACGCTTTATTTGAATCTTCTCCTCCAAAACGCTTGACATAACAGACAATTGTCTGTTTTATGGGTTTTCAGATGCTCGTTTGATATGCTGATCGTTCTGGCGCGCCTGCTGGTACGTCGTCCTATATTGAAGCGCCAGCCGTATTAGCGCGCTGGCCCGTATCCTCATCCCCGAACCCTGGGAGATCATCGTGGCCTACACGTCGCCTGGAAAGACCCGGGAGAAGATCTACGATTTCGTGCGAGAGCGGATCCTGAACGGGTCCCCGCCCACGACCCGGGATGTGCAGCGCGCATTCGGGTTCCGGGCGGTACAGTCGGCCCGTCAGCATCTGGAAAAACTGGTGTTCGAAGGGAAGCTCGCCAAGGTGGACGGCAGGTCCCGGGGGTACCGGCTGCCGGAGTTCGGCAAGGCCATCCCGCCCCAGTTGATCCCTATGCTGGGGCGCGTCCAGGCGGGCGAACTGACCGAGGCCATGGAGGATCCGCCGGAATACATCATGGCCCAGACGCGCTTCGAGGACAGCGAGCTCTTCGCGCTGACCGTGGAGGGAGAGAGTATGCTCCATGCCGGCATCCTTCCGGGGGACATGGTGATCGTGCGTCGGCAGCCGACGGCCGTACCGGGGGACATCGTGGTGGCGCTGGTGGGCGATGAGACGACGGTGAAGCGGTACCGGGAGCGAGACGGCCGCGTCGAGTTGCATCCGGAGAACGACGCCTTCAGTCCGATCATTCCCCGTGAGGACGGCGCGACCTTTTCGCTCCTGGGCAAGGTCATCGAGGTGCGCCGGAGCGTTGACTAAGGTCACGCCGGGTAAGGAGCACCGGATAGACGCGTCGAGCAAGAAACACCGGGTAGAATCATCGGACAACCGAAGGAACAATCATGTCGGCCCCGCAGGACCGGGATCTGCAGGATCTCGAGCCCTACTTCACGCAGATACCTGTCGGAGATCGGAAGGAGCAGCCGTGCTGGTCGCGTGCGCAACTGGCCGGACGCCTTTGCGAGCTCTCGTCCCTCCCCGGGACCGCCCTGCTGACCGCTGCTTTCCGGCTGGTGCTGGACGCGCAGCTCGAGGGCGAACCGGCAGCCTGGATCACGGCGACGCCGGATACCTTCTTCGCGCCGGACGCGGCGGAGAGCGGGGTGGATCTGGACGCCCTGGTGGTCATTCGAGTCCCGGACGCCCGGGCCGCGGCGCGCGCGGCGGACCGGGTCCTGCGGTCGGGCGGCTTCGGTTTGATCGTAATGGATCTGTACGCCGATTCCAGGATTTCCGTGCCGCTGCAGGTGCGCCTGGCCCGGCAGGCGCGGGACCACCATGCCGCCCTCCTGTGCCTGACCGCCAAGTCCCGGGAGGCGCCTTCGCTGGGGTCGATGGTTTCCCTGAGAGGCCAGACATCTTGCCGCCGCCTGGCGGTCGACCGTTTTCAATACGAAATCGAAATCCTGAAGGACAGACGCCATGGCCCGGGCTGGCGCCACACCGAAATCTGCCGCGGGCCGGACGGCCTGCATTAACATCCGGGCGCTGCCGCTGCAGCTCCTGCTGAGGAGCCATCCGGAATGGCGGGAGAGACCGGTGGCGGTAGTGGAGGAAGAAAACCCCCTGAGTCCCGTTCTATGGCTCAACGCCGCGGCTTTCCGGAACGGGATCCGGCCGGGCATGCGGTACGCCGCGGCCCTTTCCCTGGACCGCGGCCTGTGCGCCGGGACGGTTTCGGAGGAGGAACTCCGGGCCGCGGTCCGGCAGGTCCACGGGAAGTTGGACCGCTTCAGTCCCCGGGTGGAGCCGTGCGGGGACGAGCCTGGGGTCTTCTGGGTGGACGCGGGCGGACTGGGATGGCTCTACGGGTCGCTGGAGGGCTGGGCCGGACAGATGCACGCCTGCCTTTCCCGGTTGGAACTCTCGGCGAGCATCGCGGTCGGCTTCGGCCGTTTCGGCACGTATGCCATCGCCAGGACGAAGGACGCGGTGGCCGTTCTCCCCTCCGTGGGAGCCGAGGAAGCCGAGAGCCGCAAGGTGCGACTGCTGGATCTTCAGATCGAGCCGAAACTGCGGGAACGCCTGGACAGGCTGGCTGTGCATACCGTGGGGGACTTCCTGACCCTTCCCGGGGAGCGTATCGCCAGGCATCTCGGCGAGCAGGCCAGGGAATTCTATCGCTTCGCGGCGGGAGACCGGTCCCTGCCCCTTCAGCCACGGGGCCTTTCCGAACCGCTCCGCGCCCGGATGGAACTGGACGCGAACGAATCGGACGTCCGGGGCCTCCAGTTCCGAGTGTCCCAGCTATTGGCGCCCCTGTTGAAGGCCGTCGCAGGAAGATGCCAGGCGGTTTCGGCGCTCCGGCTGGAGTTCCGCCAGGAGGATAGGGCGCGGCGCCGCTTTCGCATCCAGGCGGCTGAGCCGACGCTGGCCGCGC
Organism: Gemmatimonadota bacterium; assembly: GCA_026706345.1. NCBI lineage: Bacteria > Pseudomonadati > Gemmatimonadota > Gemmatimonadota bacterium. The sequence goes on from JAPOYX010000109.1 coordinate 47,904, forward strand.
CGGCCCTGCTGGAGCTCGTCGGTCTGCACCTGGAAACGGTCTCCTTCCCCTTTCCCCCGGTAGAGTTGTCTCTTGAGGTGGAGGGGGTGGCCGTCACCGCCGAGAAACTGAATCTCTTGCAGGAGAATCCGAACCGCGATGCCGGGTCGGCCATGCGCGCCCTGGCACGGGTCCGGGCCGAGTTCGGATCCGGTTCGGTGCTCACGGCCCAGCTGAGATCGGGGCATCTGCCGGAGGCCCGTTTCGCGTGGCATCCCTTCGGCAAGCTCGCCGCGGCCAGCCCTCGGCCGGTCGCGGTGCGCTCCCTGGTGCGGCGCGCCCATGCCAGCCCTCGCGTCCTGGAAGGCCTGCCCGTGAACTGGCCGTCGCCACCGGCCCCGGGCCCGCCCCCGGAACACCTGGTCAGCGGCGGATGGTGGGTCCGGGAGGTCCGGAGGGACTACCGCTTCGTCGACACCGGCCGGGGAGAGACCCTCTGGGTCTATTACGACCACCGGAGAGCCCGCTGGTACGTGCAGGGGCGGGTCGAATGATGCGGCCGTCCCGGGCCCGGTCCGAGGCGCGTGATCCCGCCCCGTCCCCGTCGCCCCGGGATCCGTCCCGGCCACCCTCGAACCCTGCCTACGCGCCCCTCTGGTGCAAGAGCAACTACTCCTTTCTGGAGGGGGCCAGCCACCCCGAGGAACTGATGGGAGCCTGCCGGCACCTGGGCATTCGGTCCCTGGCCCTTACCGACCGCAACGGGGTGTACGGCATTGTCCGGGCGCACGTGCGCGCCCGGGAACTGGACGTCCACCTGATCGTGGGATCGCAGGTCAGCCTCCAAGACGGTTCGGAAGTCCTGCTGCTGGTGCAGAACCGGGAAGGCTATGCCCGGCTCTGCCGGCTGCTGACCGCCGGGCACCTGCGCGCCTCCAAGGGGAACTGCAGAGTAAGCTGGCAGGAGGTGTGCCGCCACAGCCCCGGCCTGATCGCCCTGTGGATCGGCGATCCCACCTCTCCCGGCTCCGAACCCATCCTCGAACAACTCCACGCGGCCTTCAAAGACCGCCTGTACGTGGTCCTGGTCCGACACCGGCGGGCGGACGAGACCCTGAAGGAGATCCGCTTGCGGGAGATGGCAGACCGGTTCGGCCTGCCCACCGTTGCCGCCGTGGAGGTCCTCTACCATACGCCCGAACGGCGGCGCCTGCAGGACGTGCTGACCTGCATCCGGGAGGGCGTGACGCTGCCCGCGGCCGGACGCCTCCTCCGGCCGAACGACCAGCACGCCCTGAAGGGACCGGAAGACATGGCACGGCTCTTCGGCGATGACCCGGCGTCCCTCGAACGAACGCGCGAGATAGCCGACCGCTGCACCTTCTCCCTCGGCGAACTGCGCTACCGCTACCCGCTGGAGCGTCTGCCGAAGGGCAAGACGTCCATCCAGTACCTGGAGGAGCGCACCTTCGCGGGCGCGAAACGCCGCCTGGGCGACAGGCTCGCGTCGAAAGTGATTCCCCAGTTGAAGAAGGAACTCGCCCTGATCCGGGAACTGGAGTACGAGGGCTATTTCCTGACCATGCACGAGATCGTGGAGTATTGCGGCCGCGAGGACATCCTCTGCCAGGGCCGCGGGTCGGCGGCCAACTCCGCCGTCTGCTTTTCGCTGGGCATCACCAGCGTGGACCCCACCCAGGTGGACCTCCTCTTCGAGCGTTTCCTGTCGAGGGAAAGGGCCGAGCCGCCGGACATCGACCTGGACATCGAGCACAACCGCCGGGAGGAGGTGATCCGGCACGTATACCAGAAGTACGGGCGCACCCACGCCGCCATGGTGGCCAACGTGGTTCGCTACCGCCATCGATCCGCCATCCGGGAGGTGGGAAAAGCACTGGAGATACCGGCAACCAGCCTGGACCGTCTGTCCAAACTGGTATCTCACGAACGCTGGGACGGGGCCTTCATCCGGCGGGCCGGTCTCGACCCGGAGAACCCGGCTCTGCGCCACCTGCACGTCCTGGTGCGGGAGATCCAGGACTTTCCCCGCCACCTCTCCATCCATCCCGGGGGCTTCATGCTGGGCCATTACCCCGTCCATGACCTGGTGCCCATCGAGAGCGCCACCATGGAAGGGCGGACCGTGATCCAGTGGGACAAGGAGGATGTGGAGGACGCGGGGTTGTTCAAAGTAGATCTCCTGGGCCTGGGCGCCCTCAACATGCTGCACCTCGGCTTCGACCTCCTGCGGCGGCACCGCGGGATGAAACTCACCCTGGCCGATCTCCCCCCGGGGGACACCGCCACCTTCGACCTGATCTGCCGCAGCGACACGGTGGGGGTGTTCCAGATCGAGAGCCGGGCCCAGATGGCCATGCTGGGGCGCCTGAAGCCGCGCACCTACTACGACCTGGTGATCGAGATCAGCATCGTCCGTCCCGGGCCCATTACGGGCGGCATGGTCCATCCCTACCTGCGGCGGCGCAACGGAGTAGAGGAAATCACCTATCCCCACGAGTGCCTCAAGCCCGTCTTGGAGAAGACCCTGGGCGTGCCCCTCTTCCAGGAGCAGGTGATGCAACTGGCCATGGTGGCGGCGGACTACACCCCCGGCGAGGCCGACCAGCTCCGGCGGGACATGGCCGCCTGGCGGCGTTCGGGACGAATCGATCGGCACCGGGAACGGCTGGTCACGCGCATGATGAGGAAGGGCATCGAGCATGAATTCGCCGAACGCGTCTTCCAGCAGATCCGGGGGTTCGGCGAGTACGGCTTCCCGGAGAGCCACGCCGCCAGTTTCGCCCACATCGCCTACGCCACCGCCTACCTGCGATGCCACTTCCCGGCGGAGTTCACCTGCGCCCTGCTGAACGCCCAGCCCATGGGGTTCTACTCGCCCGCCACCATCGTCAACGACGCCCGGATACATGGGGTGGAGGTGCGGCCGGTGAGCATACGCCACAGCCGCTGGGACTGCACCCTGGAGGAGATTGCAGCGGAAGGCGCGGGTGATCACAGAGGCAGCGCAGGGAGCGGCCACAAGAGCGAGGCTTCCGCCCGGTTCGCGGTGCGTATGGGACTGCGCTATGTCCAGAGACTGAGCAAAGGAGACTGGGAGAGGCTGGACCGGGCCATGGAGCAGGCCCCCTTCCGGGACCTTCCGGACGTCGCCCGGCGGAGCGGACTCCACGAGGACAAGCTGGAGTCCCTGGCCGAGGCGGGCGCCTTCGCGTGCTTCGGCCTGGAACGCCGCCGCGCCCTCTGGCAGGTCCTGGGCAGTAACCCCCGGCAGCCGCCCGCGCTGTCGCTCGACAGCCGCACCTCCCCGCCCCGGTTTCCCTCCCTGAGCAGCCTGGAAACCATTGTCTGGGACCATCAGGTCAGCGACCATAGCGTACTGGGTCACCTCCTGGAACCATTGCGCCCCGGCCTGGCCGCCCGGGGGCTGCCCTCGGCACGGGAGCTCAACGGGATGCCGGACGGCAGCCCGGTCCATTACGTGGGCATGGTCATCTGCCGCCAGCGCCCCGGAACCGCCCAAGGCGTCACCTTCATGACGCTGGAGGACGAAACGGGCTTCGCGAACCTGGTCATCTGGGAGAATGTATTCGAGCAGTATTCCGCGCTGGTCAGGACGCTTCCCTGCTTAGGCGTGACCGGAAACCTGCAGGTGGGAGAAGGGGTAGTCCACCTCGTGGCCGAGGCGTTCTGGGACCCGAGGCTTGAGGATGGGTCATTGCGTCTGAAGAGCCGGGATTTTCATTAGACTTGCATTGGACGGTATCCAGACTTGCAATCAGCCGCCACATAAAATTTCAGTCAGCCTCAGCTCAGCATTGCAACTGGCCGGTATCAAAATCTTCACTTAGCCGGCAGGGATGCGGCGTAAGCCGCGGCGCGGTCCACCCAGTCTTTAAGACCTTGCTCGGATGCGATGCCCGGCGGTTCCACCAGCGCCCATCCCTTCATGGTCCGTCCCGCGATGTCGGCGGGTCTCGTGTGCGGTTCGCCCAGCGTCTCGTCGTGCTTCTCCCGTTCGAGCCGCACGATGAGCGAGTCTTTCCAGGTTCCCACGCACATATTGCCGTTGATCATGAAACAGACGCCGCCGAACATGTTTCGTTCGGAGTATCCGTTCCGCTTCGAAAGAAGGGGACGAATCCGACCGGCTAATACGTCATTGCTCATCTTGCCCTGCCCTTTCGGTCTTCAATGATATTCACCGCACTGGGTCGCAGCGTAGCATTTCATCAGTCTGCCAACTGTAGCGTCAGTCCGTCATAAGCCACCCGGCAACCATGCCCCCTGGCGTATTCATCCCGAATAAATGTGTCCATTCGGGCCGTGATCTGAGACCGGATCTTACTTGCAAGACGAGCGACCGGGCTGACTACGCGGATTCGTTCAGGCGCCTACGCATTCCGGGCATCCTTCAGTTTGCCCATCCACGCAAGTATCACGATGACGACCGGCCAGATCATCGTATTGATTAAATCGTGTATACTTGCGGTTACCGCAGCCATGCGAAAATAACCCAGATGGTGATAGCCATCTCTTAGATCAAGAATCTCCATCAGTGATGCTACAACCGCTACCGGGATCAAACAACTCGTTTTAACAACGCCTTTTTTCCAAAGGACGACCATCGCAAAAAACACGATCAATCCTATATGGATGTGAATCGAGTCCCTTGAAAGTTCCAATATGGATAAGATTTCCAACTTGGCGTTCTGATATGCGGACATTTCTCAACCAGTCCCTTTCATTTCGGAGGTTTCCGGCCCACATAGAGTATGTGCCTGGGGGCCGCCACGATACTTTGCTCGGATGAACGCGGTACTATCGTATCGCCTCAGCAGCCCTGACTCAGCGCGTTGACCGGATTCTTTCGCGATGCGGAAACCGCGTGGGCTCCGATGGTCAGCCAGGCGATGATCAGTGCGACGACGCCACCCGCTATAAACCACATGAATTCGATTTCGGATGCATACGCATAGTTCTGCAGCCAGCGCGTCATAGCGAAGTACGCCAACGGCCAGGCGATTACATTGGCCAGAAGGACGTACTTCACGAAGTCCTTCGAGAACAGCAGCACGATTTCCGGAATGGTCGCCCCGAGCACCTTCCGAATTCCGATTTCCCTGGTTCTCTGCTGGATCGAGAAGGAAGACAGTCCAAGGAGACCCAGGCAGGCCACGAAGATCGCGAGAAAGGCGAAGACCGCGAAGACCGTACCCAGTTGATGTTCGGCGCGGTAGAGGCTGTTGAAGTCATCGTCAAGAAACGTGTATGACAGGGGATATACGGGATCGACATCCCGCCACACTTCCCGGATCCGGGCGATGGTATCCGATACGTCCTCCGGCCTGATTCGGATGAGTATGTAGGTGAAGTAGTTGGGATCGTGTACGAAAACGATCGGCTCGATTTCCTCGCGAATCGATTGCAGGTGAAAATCCGCCATGACCCCCAGCACCCGTCCCTGCAATCCACCGTACTCGATCCATTCGACCGGCATGCCAATTGCGTCGGGAGGCGCTTTCCAGCCCAATTTCTGTGCCGCGGTCTCGTTCAACAGGATGACCATGGTTGAATCCATACCCCATTCGACCGGAAAGTTCCTGCCTGCCGCGAGACCGATTTCCATGATATCCAGGTACTGATCGTTCGATGCGAACACGGACACGATCAGATTGTCCTCGGGGCTCATCCTATCGGAACGGACGGCCATAATCCGCGGTGCGTTCACGCCCGGGACCCCATCGGTCGTCGCCATTCCGACCACGCCGGGCAACTGCGCTAAGCGCTGTTTCAGTACTGGGGTACTTTCCCGTTGAACCTGGCCGGTAATGGGGACGACCATCACGTGCTCTTTGTTGAAACCGAGTCTCATGTTCTGTATGTACTCGAGTTGGTCGTATATGACGGCCGTGCTGACCAACAGAAAGATGGACATGACGAATTGGATCACCACCAGGACCTGCCGCAACCCCAGCCCATGGGTTCCCGACTTCAAACTTCCTTTCAGTACTTCGGTGGGCAGGAAGCCCGAAAGATAGACTGCGGGATAGCTACCGGCCGCCACTGCAATCAAGATGGTACCAGCGCCGAGTGCCCCCAGCACCCAACCGTTCGACAGCGCAAAGTCCAGGTGCTTTCCGGCCAGCACGTTCACGCCGGGCAGGGCGAGGTGCGCGACCGCGACTGCGACGATCATGGCAAGTCCGGCCATGACGACGGCTTCTCCCAGGAACTGACCCAGCAACTGGGATCGGTTGGCCCCCATCACCTTGCGCACGCCCACCTCCCTGGCGCGCATGGCCGCCCGTGCCGTGGCCAGGTTCACGAAGTTGATGCACGCGGTGAGCGGTATCAGGAATGCGATGATCAGGAAGAGCACCACGTAGCGGAAATCTCCGTTGGGCTCGATTTCGCTGTCCCTGTGCGAATGCAGGTGGATGTCTACCAGGGGCTGCAGCGATGGTCTCAGTACTTTGGTCGACTCGCGGAACCTGCCTGATTTATTCCGTTCCACGAAGGCGGGCAGTTGCGCTTCCAGGTCATCCGAAGAGGCGTATTCATGCAGCCTGATGTAGGTATAACGTTTCTCGTGCATTTCCCATTCATCGAGGCTGTTGGGATAAATCGCATCACGTGTTATAAGGGATATGATCATATCCGGGCGCAGATGCGAATTGGCCGGGATGTTCCGCATGACGCCGGTCACCGTGAAGTCCCAGACATTGTCCCCCCTGAGGACTTTCCCCATGGGTTCGTCGTCGCCGAAATACTTGAAGGCCATTTCCTCCGAGATCACGATCGAATAGGGTTCGGTCAGCGCGATCCGGGGATTGCCGGCGACAAACGGGATGGCAAACATGTCGAGCAGGGCCGCATCGGCCCAGATGACCCTTTTCTCATAGAAACGTTGCTCTTCATGCATGATGAACCAGGCGGATGTCGTGCCTCTCACCCGGGCGAAGAGCTCGATTTCGGGGAAATCACGTTTCAGGGCGGGTCCCCATCCCGAGGGCGATCCCGCCGTCCGGACCGTCTGTCCGGCGCTTTCTATATCATCGATGACCCGGTAAACCCGGTCGGCATGGGGATGATATCGATCGTAGCTCAACTCGTCCCAGACGTAGAGCAGGATCAGCATGCAGGCCGCCAGGCCGATCGCGAGTCCCACGATGTTCATGAGCGTGTAGGCGGGATACCGTAGCAGGTTTCGTAGGGCTATGATGAGGTAGTTGTGGAGCATAGGATTCTCAACCGACCTGGCTTTAAGTTCTACAGGATGCAGTGTCGAGCTAGGCGGCAGATGACACAGGTGAGGTATTATTGCCAACCGTAGCTGTCAAAGAACTGCCCGTTTCCGCACCATCTCGACGCAGCAAGAAAGAACGAAATCCTTTCGTCGTTTTCTTTCCTGTGCATTACCCCGACTACCTCGATATCTATAGACCGTATCTCGATGCCAGCTTCCTCCTTTGCCTCCCGGACAGCAGCTTCTATCACTTCTTCGTGGCCGTCGAGATGTCCTGCGATCACGCTATAGTTTCCGTCTTCGTATCCAGTGTTAGTCCGTCTGAGCATTAAGATTTCGTCCCTGTCGTTCTTTAGGAAAACACGAACGTCCGTGATCAGTTTGAATTTGTCGGCCATAACAGATTTACTCTTGATAAACTTGACGTGAGTGCAATGGTCTCATCAATATTGTCCACAGACCCAGTATGCCGAACAGTCCGCTATCATCAGACTGAACTTTCATGGGGCGAAACTCAATGATTTCAAAGCGGTGCTGCAGAATTCTTCGCAATCTATCTTCTGTGTACCCGATCCCAGGCGGCATCCTGCCTTCTTCGTAGATTTCCCAGTCTTCTTTGGGAACTCCGGCCGATGTGTCGAAGCAGGTCATCTCGAACATCCCGTTCGGCTTGAGTACTGCATGTATCTTTTCGAGATAGTATGGCCGTCGATGAGGCTGCAGGTGATGAAGAAGGCCTGCATCGTAGGCCAGGTCGAAAATCGACCCGACAATGAAATTGACGTCCACTTCCGACCGTCGCGCAAGGGAGCGACCTCGTTCGATCGCGGTTTCTGACAGGTCGATGGCGTCGACCCGGTACCCCCCTTTCGCCAGGTATACGGCGTTACGACCTATCCCACAACCGAGATCTATGGCATTGCCGGGCGTAAGACAATCCTGTTCGAAGCAACTGACTAGATTCTCGTCCGGTTTATCTGTAAGAAATGGTGGATTTCGTTTTCCCTGAGCATAGAAGGACTCCCAGTCGATCTTGCCGGACAAGGCAAGATCGAGCCGTTCCGCGTCCCGTATGGTGTGGATGGGTTTTCTGGGGATGCTTGACAACTCGTGGCCTTGTTTATGACAATCATATTGAATTGTCTATGTAATTAAGATATACCTTATTGCCGATTTTCAAACCACGTTACTTACATTAAACACCTGACAGTCCATCCGGTCTTTAGTCGACACGAGTCCGACCCTGGAGTACCCGAATCCTACGATGTCCGGCCCAACGAACAACACAAAGCAACAAGCCTCGATCTCGGTGATCCGCCACGAAAGACCCCGATTGTTCAGGCCGGCCGACGATCCTGACTTCCGTCTCAAGGCTCCGTCCGATCCGGTTCGCCGTCGCATTCTCTCCAACCTGCTGGACGACTGTGCGTTGTATGCGGACCAGCGGCCGTGGCGACGGGTACCGCGTCGAACCCACAGCCCGCACCCCAACCACCAGCTCTACCTGACCTTCTACACCGCCATGCAGGCCACGGCCCTGATCGAGAATTACGCCTTTGCCTGGCGGCTTACGGGCGACCCGCGCTGGCTTGGGCGAGCCCGCGCATGGCTGCGGGCCGCGGCGAACTGGGACCATGGCGACCACGTGGAGGAGCACTTCTACACGGCCAACCGCTACATGCACGCTTTCGCACTTGCCCTCGATCTGATGGACGAGGCATTGCCTGATGCCGAGAAGTGCCAGGTTCGCAACAGTCTCGTGGGGTTGATGGATCGCTGGTGGCCGTACGTGGACGAACGGCGGCACTTCACGGCCGGCGGGCACCACACCGTCGTCGACTATGGGCATTTCGGAGTGGCTGCGCTTCACCTGCTGGGTGAGCACCCCCGGGCGGAAGTATGGTTGCAGGCGGTCATCGATCGATTCCGATGCGGCATCCTGCCCCACGGCTGTGGTCCCGGCGGCGAGCCCGTCGACGGACCCACCTTCTGGGGATTTGAAAACCTCTGGCTTTTGCATTTCGTCGATGCGCTTCGCAACGTGAGCGGTATCGACCTGTCGAGTGAGGCACCCGACAGGCTGCGTCTGCCGCTGAACTGGTTCCGCGCCCACTGGACCGCGCCTCGCGAGATTCCCGATCAGCTCTACTATCCTGTCAATGCCAACGTTGTGCTCGGCGGCCAGCTCGACGTCAACTCGCCGGTGCTCCTGAGGCTGGCCCAGGAGGCCGGAGACGGGCGGCTGCGCGACGTGGCCCTTTCCGATCCCCGCCTGGGCCGGCTGTTTCGCTTCGGAATGGGCGTCAGGGGTACGACGGCGGAGTGTATGATTTCCTACGGGCCGTACGCCTATTGCTACTACGATCCCGCGTTCCGCTCAACCAGGGCGCGGCGAGTGACTTCGCTGGCGGGTCGTTTCGATATGTACACGGGCCGATTCGCCGTGATGCGCAGCAGTCACGGTCCCGACGCGGCCATCCTGTGCGTCAGCGGATACGACGGCGGACTGGCCGCCAGCTTCATGAGCCTGCACGTTCAGTGGGCGGGCCGTCCCCTGCTGCGCACCATAAGCGCCTTCGAGGCCCAGCCGACGACCTGTGGCAGCCTGCCCTGCGTGGGCGGCCAGAACGAGACCGTCGCCATGACGGGCGGTCTGAGGCGCACGAAGGACTGGCAGCGGCTGCGCGTCTCCTCCCGGCGAACCGAGCACGAATACTGGATATCACGAGGGGGGCCCTCTGGTCCGTCGTCGGCTGGCTGACACTCGGCGCGCCCCGCGCCGGCAGCTTCGCACCATCCATGCCCTGGCAAACAAAAGAGGTCCAGCCACTGTGATCAACACCGCTACCCGTCTGCCCGCCGCCACCTGGCGCGACTACCTGACCCTGACCAAACCCAAA
>JAPOYX010000110.1 GCA_026706345.1 Gemmatimonadota bacterium
CCTATATCTTTGGGTTTTTTGCCCTTCGCTCGCGGATTCGAGGGGTCTATTTCTCCATCATTACCCAGGCTATGACCTACGCGCTGATGTTGCTGTTCTTCCGCAACGACACGGGATTCGGCGGGAACAACGGCCTGACCGATTTTAAGCGTCTGCTCGGGTTTTCGCTGCAAGAGCCGACGACCAAGCTGGGGCTCTACGTGACCTCTGTAGTGGTCCTCGTGCTCGCCTATCTGGCCTGCCGCTATCTGGTCACGTCGAAGCTGGGGCGGGTACTCATGGCCGTTCGCGATGCGGAGAGCCGTTTGATGTTCTGCGGCTATAACCCGCATGGCTATAAACTCTTCCTGTGGACCCTGTCCGCGGTGCTGTGCGGTTTGGCGGGCGCGCTGTACGTCCCTCAGGTCGGTATTATTAACCCCAGCGAGATGCAGCCCGCCAATTCCATTGAGATGGCTATCTGGGTCGCGGTCGGTGGTCGTGGTACCCTGTCCGGTGCTCTGCTCGGTGCCTTTCTGGTCAATGGCGTCAAAAGCTGGTGTACGGCGGCGTTTCCCTATCTATGGTTGTATATTCTCGGCGCGATGTTTATTGTCGTCACCCTCTTTCTCCCCCGTGGTGTGGCCGGTCTGTTACGTCGGCAGGCTGAGCCGCAGACCGGTGAGACGACGGGATAGGTGCCGGTCAGATGAATCGGGATATGCCGGAGGAAACAATTGATCAGGGCGGCAGCCCGTCAATGGCCCATGTGGCTCAGCCCGGACTGGATACCAGCCACGGCGTCATTCTCTACGCTGAAGATGTGACGGTGAGCTTCGATGGCCTGAAAGCCCTGAATGGGCTGACGCTGTATCTCAACGCCGGCGAGCTCCGCTGTCTGATTGGCCCCAACGGAGCCGGCAAAACAACTCTGCTGGACGTCATCACTGGCAAGACCCGGCCGGATACCGGCACGGTGTTTTTTGGCAATAATCTGGACCTGACGCTACTCTCGGAATACGAAATCGCCCTGGCCGGAATCGGCCGGAAGTTTCAACGCCCGACCGTCTTCCACGGCCATACCGTCTTCGAAAACCTCGAGCTGGCAATGCAGGCGAATAAAAAGGTGTGGCATAGCCTGCTCGCCCGGCTGAGCCGTACGCAACACGAGCGCATCGCTTCAACTGCGGACACGATCGGCCTCCTCGATCAGCTGTACACCCGCGCCGGACTGCTCTCACACGGACAAAAGCAGTGGTTGGAACTCGGCATGCTGCTGATTCAAGATCCGCAGTTATTGTTGGTGGACGAGCCCGTGGCCGGTATGACCCACCAGGAGACCGAACGCACGGCCGAATTGCTGGCGTCGCTGGCTGGCAAACATACCGTCGTGGTTGTCGAACACGACATGGAGTTTGTCCGCAGTCTGGCCCGGACAGTGACGGTCTTGCACGAGGGCAGCGTCCTGGCCGAGGGCAGTATGGAAGAGGTGCAGAGCGACCCCCGGGTGGTTGAGGTCTATTTGGGAGCCTAGCCCGCCGAGGACGACGATGATCCGCATTCAGGACCTGAATCAATATTACGGCGAGAGTCACATCTTATGGGATGTTGACCTCCACATCCAGGCCGGGTCCTGCACCTGCCTGATGGGCCGGAACGGGGTCGGCAAGACCACGCTGCTCAAGACCATCATGGGCATCTTGCCCATTGCCTCCGGCAGTCTCCAGTTTGAGGACACCGAGCTGACGCGTCGCCCGGCGGCGCTCCGGGCGCGCCTCGGCATCGGCTACGTTCCCCAGGGACGCGAGATCTTTCCGCAACTGACCGTTGAGGAAAACCTGCGTGTCGGTCTGCCGGCGCGTCGGGATGCGGTCGGGACGGTCCCCGAGTCGGTGTTCCACTATTTTCCCGTGCTCGAGCAAATGCTCGGACGACGGGGCGGAGATCTGTCCGGTGGACAGCAGCAGCAGTTGGCCATCGGCCGCGCCCTGGCCCTGAACCCGAAGTTGCTGATTCTGGACGAGCCCACCGAAGGCATTCAGCCGAATATCGTCCAGGAGATCGGCGATATCCTGCTGCGGCTCAACCAGGAAGAAAACCTGACCATTCTGTTAGTCGAGCAGAAGCTCCCCTTTGCCCGCCGGGTGGCGGATGCCTTTGCCGTGATGGAAAAGGGCAGCGTGATTGCCGACGGACCCATCACCGCCTTGACGGATGATATTGTCCGGCAGCATTTATCAGTCTAGGGGTTCGCCATATGCATTTTACTCCGCACGAACAAGAGAAACTGATGATCTATCTCGCCGCCCAACTGGCCCGGGAACGACGGGCGCGCGGCTTGAAGCTGAACTATCCCGAAGCCATGGCCCTGATTACCAGTGCGGTACTGGAAGGAGCTCGGGACGGTCAATCCGTGTCGGAACTAATGTCGTACGGCGCGACCATCCTCCGTCGGGACGATGTGATGGACGGAGTGGCCGAGATGATTGATCTGGTGCAGGTCGAGGCTACCTTCCCGGACGGGACCAAGCTGGTCAGCGTCCACCAGCCGATACGCTAGAAAGAGGAAACGTGTCCATCTTTAGTCTATTGAAAGACACGTTCCCTCTTGAGGTAAGGAGAGACGGATGAGTCAGACGATTGAACACCGCCGGTATGCCGCCATGTTCGGGCCGACCGTTGGCGACCGGGTCCGGCTGGCCGATACCGACCTGGTGATTGAGGTCGAGCAGGATCATACGCAGCTCGGGGATGAGGTGAAGTTCGGTGGCGGCAAAGTCATTCGCGACGGGATGGGGCAGTCGCCCATACAGACCTCGGCCCAAGGTGCGCCGGATCTGGTGATTACCAATGCGACCGTGGTTGATCACTGGGGCATTGTGAAAGCCGACGTCGGGGTGAAAGACGGCCGGATTTGCGGGATCGGCAAAGCCGGTAATCCCCTCCTGATGGAGGGCGTCTCGCCCGAACTGGTCATTGGCCCTGGGACGGAGATTCTGGCCGGCGAAGGCAAGATTCTGACCGCGGGCGGCATTGATGCGCACATTCATTTTATCTGCCCCCAACAAATCACCGAAGCGCTGGCGTCCGGCATCACCACGATGTTCGGCGGGGGAACTGGCCCGGCCACCGGGACCAACGCGACCACCTGTACCCCAGGGCCGTGGAATATCGCCCGGATGCTCGAATCGGTTGAGGACTTCCCCATGAATCTGGGTTTTCTGGGCAAGGGTAATGCCTCCCGTCCCGAGGCCCTACGTGAGCAGCTCGAAGCCGGGGCCATGGGGCTCAAACTTCACGAAGACTGGGGCTCGACGCCCGCCGCGATTGACTGCGCGCTCTCCGTGGCCGACGACTATGACGTCCAGGTCGCCATCCACACCGATACCTTAAACGAGACCGGCTATGTCGAGGATACGATTGCGGCGTTTAAGGGCCGCGCTATCCACACCTACCATACCGAGGGAGCAGGCGGGGGGCACGCACCGGATATTATCAAGGTATGCGGGTTTCCGAACGTCCTGCCATCATCCACAAATCCAACCCGCCCTTTCACCGTCAATACCATAGAC
>JAPOYX010000111.1:0-1908 GCA_026706345.1 Gemmatimonadota bacterium
CTGGTGTTCCTTACCGGTTACTTCTCCATGCAGGGGCAATTCGGGCTCGACGGGGTGGGGATGGCCGTTGCCGCCGGTTCCATGGTCACCTGGCTGGCCCTGGTCGCCATCGTGAGCCGCAATCCACCGGGCGGCACCGGTGCGGAAACGACGCCGGCGCCTCAGAGCATGCTCCCGAGGTAGCCGACCTCCCAGGGCGTGATCCAACCCCCGAAATTCCGCAGTTCGCCACGCTTGACGGCAACGAAACCACCCACGAAATCCTCTGTCAGCAAGCGGCGCAGCTTCTTGTGCGCGGCAAGTACCCGCAGCGCGTTCTCGAGGTCGCCGGGCAGGTCGGCCGGCCGCCCATAAGTATCGCCCTTCGCGGGAGCCGTGGGCTCGAGTTTCTCTTCGAGCCCGAGGAGCCCGCAGGCCAGGGTTGCCGCGACGAACAGGTACGGGTTGGCATCGGCGCCGGCCACCCGGTTTTCCACCCGGCCGGCCGCGTCGTCGGAAAACGGCACCCGGAACCCGGCCGTGCGGTTGTCGTAGCCCCACTCCAGGTTGATGGGGGCGGACCATCCCGGCACGAATCGCCTGAAGCTATTGACGTTGGGCGCGATCAACGCGAAGGCCGGCGGCAGGTACGTCTGCAGACCCGCGATGAAGTGGCGCAGCGGTGGCGGCGCCTTGCCGTCGGCCAGTGCAAAAAGGTTCGTGCCGTTCCCGGCGACCAGGCTCATGTGCAGGTGCAGGCCGCTTCCCGGGAGGCCCTTGACGGGCTTGGCCAAGAAACTGGCCAGGTAACCGTGCTGGAGTGCGCAGGCCTTCACCAGCCGCTTGAGGAGAAAGAGCCGGTCGGCCTGAAGCAGCGCTTCGTCATGGGCGATGTTCAGTTCGATCTGTCCCGGCCCCAACTCGTGCGACATGGCCTGCACGGGCATGTCGAGATCCGCGCTCATGGTGCGCACGGTGTCCAGGAAGGGAGCGTACTTGTCCAGGGCATCGCTGCTGTACGCCTCGCCGCCGAACTCCGCCCTTTCGTTCACGCCCGGGGCGGGTACAAGTGTCTTGTCCTGGCGTTTGGGCGGCTGCAACAGGTAGAACTCGATCTCCGGCGCGACGACGGGTGACCAGCCCTTCTCCGCGTACATGCCGAGAATCCGTTTCAATACGTTGCGCGGATCGAAAGGGACAGGTTCTCCGGTCTTGCCGATGGTGTCGCAAATGACCTGGCGGCATGCTCCGGACTTCCACGGCACGTTCCGGCAGGTGGCCCAGTCGGGGACGAGCAGCATGTCGCCGTCTTCAGGATAGTGGGCTGCCATCGATTCCTCGGCATAGTCGCCCGTCATGCACTGGAAGAAGACGGCGGCCGCCATGTGCGCCGAGTCGCCGGGAGCAAACGCGGCGCCGTCCACCGTCTTGCCCCGCGGCACGCCGTTCGTGTCGCAAACCAGCAACTCCAGATCCTGCACGGGAACCTCCGTTTCCCAGACCGCCTCGCCGCGAATCAACGCCGCTTCAGGTCTCCCTGACAACCAGGTTGGTCGGCAGCATAACGGATTTCGGAGCCAGACCTTCGAGAATCTGCATGAGTTTTTCCACCAGGAGAGTTCCGGCCTGCAGCGTATCCTGGCGAACGGTGGTGATCGCCGGCGAGAAACAGGCGGCCGACGGTATGTCGTTGTAGCCGACGATCGGGACGTCCTTGCCCGCGGCAAGCCCGACCTCCCTCAGGGCGGCGGCAAAGGCGATTGCCGCGATGTCGCTAACCGCAAACACGCCGTCCGGGCGGTTTTCCGGGTCTGACAGGAACCGTCGCGCCGCCGGCAGGCAGGTCTCGTAGGCGAAGTCCTTGACGATCAGCTCCGATACGGTTGCCTGGCCGTTCGCGTCCTTCAGTCCCGCTTCGAGTCCCTCCCT
>JAPOYX010000111.1:1918-2936 GCA_026706345.1 Gemmatimonadota bacterium
GCTTTCCAGATGGCGGTGATTGCCCATGTACAGGACATTCGTACAGCCCAGGTCGGCGAGCCGGCTGCCGGCCAGGTATCCGCCATGGCGGTCGTCGCTGCCTACCGTGCAATAGGGCGCGTCGTCCACCACGCCGCCCCAGACGACGACCGGCGCCCTGCGCCCCGCCAGTTCGTTGAGCACGTCTTCCCGGTCCCCCTGCCCGAGAAAGATGATTCCATCGGCGCTCTTCGCCGCGAGGAGCTGCTGATAGGCGAATGCATCCGACGCATTGGGCGAACAGAGGATCACGTCCTTTTCGCGTACGGCCAGCGAATTGACGATGTCCGAGAGCAACTCGAACACGAACGGATCGGCCACACGCTGGCCGGGATACGATGGGAAATCCAATGCGATAGCTATCGTGTTGGTACGCTTGTCTCTCAGTTTTCGCGCGTTTTTGTTGACGACGTAGCCGCTATTGCGCGCCGCCTCGAGCACGATTGATTTCGTGGCTTCGTTAACAAGCGGACTGTTGCGCAACGCCCGGGATACCGTCGCCTTTGAGACGTTTGCAAGCTCGGCAATATGATCCATCGTTACTGCACTGGAAATATCGCGACCCCCGGACTTCGATTTAGGCGGTTTCCTGCCTGTCCTGGTCATGATGAAGTTTATTCGTCAGTCGTTTTTCCAAGCAATGCCACCCCGTCAGGTGGCGCAGCACACCTCGATTGCCGTTCGGGTTACTTCGTTTCGACGGGCGGCCATAGTCTACGGTCTTTGACGGCGACGTTGAAGCCGGGGGGAGACTCGAACCTCCAAATCCAGGATCGTAGATTCAGAACGCCTTCCAGAGTTTGCCGGTCGTCGATCTTAGTCGATATAGTTATATAACTAACTGAAATAAAAAGATTTTTCACCTCCGATCCGGCCTCCCACTGAAGGATGGGCAGCCGCACTGGTAGCCTTCGGTGCCCGGGACGAATCGACTCCACCCGGCAAGGCCGGCCGAATAACCTGCGGTGAGTGCCGGGAC
>JAPOYX010000112.1 GCA_026706345.1 Gemmatimonadota bacterium
CGATTTCAGGCTATTCCTGAGCTTGTCCCGGACGAGCACGCTCGGCTTCGAGTATGTCTTGACGATTGCTTCAAGCTGATCAGGCAACTGGGCGATTTCCTCCATCACGGGCGCGAGCGATTGCCGCAGTCCCCTGATCTTTACTTCGGTACCCAGAGACAGTGACCGCGACGTACGATTCTTCCTGGATTCGGTCAGCCAGACTCGCAACTGGCCGCCCCGGACCCGGCTCAGGGTGAACCGGTAGTCGCCGTTCCTTTCCCACCTCACCGTGTAGCCAGCACTCGCTTTGAGTCTGGTTGCCAGGGCGGCGCCCGTCGTGTCGTAGGACTGTATCCACGATCGACCCGTCTTCAGCGTGGCGCCAAAGCGTGCTTTTCCGGACGTGGTCAGCTTGAGCGACTTGAAGTTTTCGCAGTCCAGCAGAGACTCGGGGTCGCTGAGACGGGCGATGACAGGGAGATCATCGTTCAACGCCTGTACCACACGGGTGTCGTCGAGGTGCGAGAACTTCACAAGCAGGCGCTTCCGGGCTGAGCGCTGTTCCGACACGGAGACCTGGCTGAAGGAAAGCGGCGCCCTGAAGCCGAGGGCAATACCCGGTGCGCCCTGAATCTCGTAGCTGGGCCCGGGCAGGATCCTGGCGCTTGCCTTGACGCTGGCCTTGGGGGTGACTGTCGATGTCCATGTATCGGCAAGTACCGCGGCCCGCGATGCTTTGCCTGTCCAGCCAAATCCCTTTCGGGGAATCTCCGATATCGGGCTCAGGAGCCATTCCAGGCGACTGGCTGACTCCGTCAATTCTCTGCCGCGCTTGAGAATCTGCCTGAGCGCTTGCAACTCGGGTTCCGGGAGCAGTGCCTGCAACGCGGCCGACAAAGCGGTTTCATCGCCCTCAACGGCCTGCGCAAACTGTCCCAGTGGAAGGTCTTCTTTCATACGCTTGCAACCGACGCGAGCAATGCCGCCGCCTTGAGTCAGTTTGCTCCGGTTTCCAGCCGCCGGATGACGGGCATCGTATGTCCGGAGACATCCACGGGATGAGCGGCGATACCCGACCCGTGACCGCCCACGTGTTGCTCGACATCGATCCCGTGCCACGCGATGGCATGCATCAGGTCGTCGAACCACAGGCTGAACTGCAGCGGTCGGTTGGGCGAGAACAGGTCTGCGTTGAACAGGAGTTTCTCGTCGGGTACGTAGGCCGCGATCATGCCATCGGCATGTTCGGTATAGACGTCGTATGCATGGATTTCCCGGCCGATCCCATCGAGGGACAGGAACTGGCCCACCTCGATCAGGTTCACATTCTGTGCCATCGTCGATTCAAACACTTCGCGGAAGTAGCCGGCATTCTTCTCGCTCGTGACGACGCTGGCGCCGGCTTCGACCACCGGCCGCATGCCCCCCGTGTGGTCGATGTGGTGATGCGTAAGTATCAGGTAACTGATCGGCTTTTCCGGCCAATGCTCGGCCATTCGGGCAAGCAACGTGTGCGATCGTTCGGGATACCAGCTTGCGTCCACCAGGGCTAGCCCCTCCGGTCCCTCGATGATGAGATTGTTGTGGGTACCCGGCACCAGGAAAATGCCGGGCGCAATCTCCTCGATGGTGACATTGTCGATCTGCGGGTAGTTGCCGATATTTCCGCCGCCGGCTCGCTTAAGGACGATATGGGACATGTCCCAGCCCCAGCGCCGCATGGCGGGGTCGCCTGGGGGCAAGTCGCTCGCATCGAAAGCCAGGAGGGAGTCGGCCTCTTCGGCATTGAAGTCTACTGTTGTCCTTATCTCACGGCGCACCAGACGATCTCCGGTGAATTGTTCCAGGCGAAACGGGAAGGGGATGCCGTCGACGTCGCGCCAGTCGCTGAAATCGATACGGTTCTCGATGCGTCCCCGGTGCGGATCATTCTCCGTGGTCCTCACCGATGCCGGGAGGCCACTCGCGCCGTCGAATTCCACGAGCCATTCGGTGCCTTCCAACGCAAGTTGGTGCGATTCGAGCGGTTGATCGCCGCGGTCGCCGTTATCGTCGCGGTCGCCGTTGCTGACCGCTCCTTGCTCCGCATGAGCCAGCAGGAGGATTGGATTCGACAGCCAGAGATCCTTGAAGTTTGCGCCGATCCGCGAGCTTTCCATGGGTCCGTCGGATTGGCCTGCAAGGCCGCCGCTCTGCCGCCTGATTCCCACCGTCTCGTTGCTGGTAAAGGAAATTTGCATCGCGCCGGGCAGCGGATAGATCAACTCCATGTCCCACGACTCATGAGCACGACCGCCGGCCGGATCCCAGACCGCCACCACGTCGTAATTTGACGTATGAATGGGGAAAGCGCCGGCCACCACGCTCTGTATCGGTTCGAATCGCTGCACACGCGCCTCGATCCTGATGGTGCCGACCTCATTGCGGATACTGTCGTAATCGATCTGTGCCGTCGCAACCGTTCCAACGCTGTAGACGCACAGGAACGCGGCCGCCGATCGAGGCTTCTTTCCAACAGACATCCGGCCGAATCTACAGGGACAGCAGATACTCGCTCATTCGCTGGCGGGTGGCCGCGTCGGGGAGTCGGCCGTAGCCGGCGCGCATATTGTCGATGACGTGGCGGACCTGGCGGGTCTCCGTCACGACGCCGGTTACGGCCGGGTGCGACAGGATGTATTTCAGCGAGAACTGTGCCCAGGTCTCGATATCGAATTCGGCTGCCCACTCCGGCAACGGCTTGTCGGCCACCAGGCTGAAGAGTGCGCCGTCGTCGTTCGTCCTGAACGCCTCGACAATCAGCACGGCTATACCGAGGTCCGCAGCGAGCGGTAACGTGGTCTCGGCGGCCATCGGGTTGTGGATCGAATAGCCGGTCATGATGAAGTCCGGGCGTTCGGTCCTGATGAACTGATCGAATTCAACGTAGTCTCGTTGTCTCGTCCGGCTGACGCCGATATAGCGGGTCCGCCCGGCCTCTTTCCACTCCTTGAGCGTCGGCCAATGCTCGTCGATGGTCCGCATGTTGTGGATCATGAGCAGGTCCATGGGCTCCTTGTTCAGGTTCGCAACGAGTCGCTCGAGATGCTGGATGCCCGCCTCCTTGCCGTTGACCGTGATTTTGCCGGTCAGGAACATCTGGTCCCGTATCCCCATTTCTTCAATGAGTTCTCCGAGATACGGTACGTTCGGCCGAAAGAACGACGGGGTATCGAGAAGCCTGCCGCCCAAGTCGATCATGGTCTCGAGCACGGCGATCG
>JAPOYX010000113.1:0-1193 GCA_026706345.1 Gemmatimonadota bacterium
ACTGGGCTGGCCCGAGACCGACCTTCGAGTCATCGCCCCAGACGTCGGCGGCGGTTTTGGACCCAAGGCGCATGTGTTTCCCGAGGAAATCCTGACGGCCTTCTTCGCCCGTCGTTTTGGCTGCCCGATCAAGTGGATTGAAGATCGACGGGAAAATCTGGCAGCCGCCATGCACGCCAAGCATCAAATTGTCGAGGCCGAACTCGCCCTGAAGAACGACGGGACCATCCTCGGTGTGAAGGCCCGCTTTCTGAACGACGTGGGTGCGTATTCCTGCTTTCCGTTTAGTTCTGCCCTGGAGGCCGGGCATGCAGCCTCAGGGCTGCCCGGTCCGTACAAGCTCCCGGCCTATCGCTACGAGGCCCTCTCCATTGTCACCAATAAGGTCACCTTGGGCGCCTACCGCGGCGTGGGTCTGCCGATTGCCATCCTGGTCATGGAACGCTTGCTGAATCTTGGCGCGCAGCGGCTGGGGCTTGATCCGGCGGAGATCCGCCTGCGGAATATGATCCGCCAGGAAGATCATCCCTACACCACGATTGCCGGAGCAAAGATCGAAAGCGGCAGCCATCAGGAGTCCTTACAAAAGGCGCTCGATATGCTGGGGTATGACAACTTCCGAGCGGAACAGGAACACGGTCGAAAGGCAGGCCGCTATCTTGGTGTGGGCCTGGGCTGTTACATAGAAGGCACGGCCCCCGGTTCTTCGTTTTTTAACCTCATGGGCATACAGGTTGGCGGCTATGAATCGGCCACCGTGCGTAGGGATGTCAATGGGACAGTCACCGTTTTGACCGGCTCTTCTTCACATGGTCAGGGTCATCAAACCACCCTCGCCCAGGTTGCAGCCGACGAATTGGGCGTGGCCGTGGCCGATGTGAAAGTCGTGCAAAGCGACACCGCTCTTGTTCCCTATGGCTGGGGAACCTGGGGCAGCCGAACGGCGGTGACCAGTGGTGGAGCTATTATCGGAGCAGCGACGAAAATCCGGGAGAAGATTCTGCGTACGGCCTCACGGCTCAGCGAAATTCCTCCGGACGACCTCGAATTGGCGGGCGGTATGGTGGTCCGCAAACAGGACGGGACCACGCTCATGCCGATTAAGACGATCGCCTACCACGCCATCGTCGCACCCAGCAATTTAGCCCCGGAAGACGCGCCCGGTTTGGAGGCAACCACAAATTATGAGCCCC
>JAPOYX010000113.1:1232-2565 GCA_026706345.1 Gemmatimonadota bacterium
CGCATTCCAATGCGACGCACCTGGCAACGGTCGAGGTGGATGTTGAAACCGGGCAGATCAGCCTGCGGCGCTACATCGTTGTTGAGGACTGCGGCAGGATTATCAACCCCATCATTGTCGATGGGCAAATTCAGGGCGGTGTCGCCCAGGGTATCGGCACGGCCATGTATGAACATGCCCTCTACGACGAGAATGGACAGTTCTTGACCGGTACGCTCATGGATTATCTCGTCCCTACAGCGGTAGACGTTCCGCACGTCGAGATTGGACATATTGAATCGCCCTCACCTTTCAGCCAGGGCGGCATCAAAGGTATAGGCGAAGGGGGGGCCATTGCGCCGCCGGCGGCGATTGCGAACGCAGTTGCCGATGCGCTCTCCCCGTTCGGAGTCCAGGTGAGCGAAATCCCGCTCACCCCGGAGCGGGTGTTGGCGTGTATCGAGCGGGCGAGGAACTCAGCAGGGACGCCTGACTAGAAGGAGGACGGACCGTGCAGTTCGGGATTTGTGTTGCTACGAAGATCGACGACTGGCAGTTGATCCAATATGCCGAGGAACTGGGCTATGACCGCGCCTGGATCCCCGACTCGCAGATGATCTGGTCGGACTGTTACACTACCTTAGCCCTGGCCGCCCAGCACACGTCGCGTATCCAGATTGGGACGGGAGTCGCCATCCCTGGGACGAGAATCGCCCCGGTCACCGCCCACTCCATTGCGTCCATTAATCGCCTCGCGCCGGGCCGAGTCTTTTTGGGTATCGGTACCGGACATACGGCTATGCGGGTCATGGGTATGCAGCCGATGCGTATTCGAGACTTCCGAGAGTATCTCCGGGTGGTCAAGACGCTCCTGCGGGGGGAAGAAGTTGCATACACCTATAACGACACCACGCGGACGATCCGTTTTCTGCATCAGGATTTACACTTCCTGAACCTGGCCGATCCGATTCCGATGATTGTCGCCGCCAATGGTCCACGGGCGCTTAAAACTGCGGGCGAGTTCGGGGATGGCTGGGTCGCCGGAGTGAAGCCCGGACCGGACGCCTTTCTCGGCGACTGGCAGCAGGTCCAAGTCGGGGCGGAACAGGCCGGTCGGACCCTGCCCGACAGTTTCCATACCGCGGCCTTTACCACGGCTGTCGTGCTGCAACCCGGAGAGCCGCTGACCTCGGATCGGGTCATTGAGATGTGCGGTTCTCAGGTCGCCGCCATCATTCACTTTGTGTACGAAATCTATCAACAGACCGGCCAGGAGGAGGTCATCCCCGCCGGCTATAGAGGCATCTGGGATGAATACTGCGCTCACGTCGAGCGGATGGAAACGCCGGCGGAC
>JAPOYX010000114.1 GCA_026706345.1 Gemmatimonadota bacterium
TGGGAACCGACATCAGGCTCATCACGATGATCGGCTGTTCCGAGGTGACGTTCAGTTGCCATTTTCCGGCGCCGTCTCCAAGTTCGCCTTCAAAGCCGGCGTCTCCTTCCTCCAGCGCCATGGCGATAAACGTTCTCGCCGCACCGGGCGCCACCGACAGTTCGATGGGGTCATGGCTTTCGTGACCCTCGTCGTCGACGCCGGAAATCTCCACTTCGGCGGTTACGTCGCCGGGATTGACGATGCGCAACCGGCTTTGTTGATTGGGGTTTGCGGCCGGATTCAATATGGCCACGCGATGCCGGCCAGCCGACATCGGCGCAACATCGTGCATGGCCGTCAGGAACCCGCTGGTGGCGGGGTCGTCGCCCTGGATGCGGATGTAGGCAAGTACCTGTATGTCCAGCTCGGTTTCGAGGGTCAGCCACCAGTCGCCCATGCCGGGCACAACCATGCCGCTCAGTCCTTTCGCCATGGCGCCGGATTCAAGGTCGTCGGAATTGAAGTGGGCTGTCCGTCCCGCCCCGATAGTCAGGGTCAAAGGCCCCTGCTTCGCACCGGCATCGTCGTAGGCATGAATGGTTGCCTCGCCGTCATCGTCGGACCGATTGATGACCCGGACGAATCCTTGCCGTCCCGATGTGTCGCCGGCCGCGGGGAACATCGGCACGAAGTGCATGGATCCTTCCTCGTGCCCGTGTCCGTGGGAGTCGCCGCCGTGGCCATGGTCATCATGGGCGTATTCCAGCAGGTTTTTCGGAGCCGTGGACAGGTTCGAAAGGTAGCCTTCCGGGCTCAGCAGCAGGCTCATGACGGTGACCGGTTGCTCCGATTTGACCCAAAGCTGCCACTTGCCTTCCCCGGCGCCAAGGGCGCCTTCGAAATCTTCGTGCCCGGATTCCAGATCGGCGGCGGCCAGGGTGCGCGAGGTTCCGGCCGGAATCGGGAGGCTCACGTAGCCGACGGTGTCGTCATCATGGCCATCAGAGTCATGGCCGTGATCGTCATGGGAGTGGCCGTGATCGTCGTCGGAGTCTCCATGGTCGCCGGTGGAGGTGCCATGATCGTCGGTGGCCGTGATCCGGACCTCGACATCGTCGTCACCGGGGTTGGCAATGCGCAGCCGGCTGCGCTGGTTCATGTTACGACCCGGGTTGAAGATGGCTACCTGGTAGGTGTATTTGTAATCTGTGCCGTGTTCGTTATCTCCATGATGGTCGTCTCCGTGATCGTGGTCGTGGTCCGATTCTTCCGAGTGAGGTTTCATGGAATCGGCAGGAACGATGTCGTGCATCGAGGTCAGGAACCCATCCGCAGGGGTGCGAATGTAGGCGAGTACCTCGATATCCAGTTCGCTCGACAGCATGAGGCGCCAATCGCGTTCGGTGGAACCCGCGCTACCGGTCAGGCCCTTGTCGGTATTGCCGTTTTCAAGATCCCCCGAGTTGAAATGGACCGTCTCGCCTGCGGCGATGGACAACGTCACGTGCGACCCCACGTGCCCTGCATCGTCGACGGCGACGATCTCGACCTCGCCGGAGTGGTCGGAATGGTTGAGCACCCGCACGAATCCTTCCCGCACAGCGTCGGAAGCCGACGGAAAATAGGGTACCGAGTGGCTTCCCGCGCGCTCATCGGTTGTGTCATCCGTCGAGGCAACGGCGTCGGGCAGGCCCAACCCGAACCAGATCATCGGCAAACACAGCAGGCCGAGCCACAACAGGGCCCGGATTTCTGCAAGCGGGTTTCGAACAGACCCGGGATTCATCTCGGAAAGCACTGCAGGGCCGGGGGATGGATTTTCCGGGCGATGGCCGGGTATCGGGGCGGATTGGGCGGGCATGTGCATCGTTCCTGCTCGTATTACCGCCTGACCGACTGGCTCAACTGGCAGGACAGCATTGGTTTTTCGCAGCGCTCGTAGCGCGGGTATGAATCTACAACAAACGAGGCGTCAATCACATGTCGGTCGTGGCCGCAGGCAGGTCGACTGTGGCGATGGCGCCCGATATGCTCGCGCCACCATTCATTCGGGAGGCGATGGAGTTGGCTACAGGAAACCGACCCGATCGGTATCCGCGCCGGATTGCGGCCGCCGTCGCGCTGACGATGCTCGGTTGCGCGGCCTGGGCCCAGGACGACAGCGGCGTAATCGAGGAAATCGTCGTGACCGGAACCCAGATCAGGGGCGCCAACATCGCGGAGGCCCTCGCGGTGTCCGTGGTGACCGCCGAAGACATCGATGTGCTCGGCATCGACTCCGGTGAAGAGTTGCTCGCCATGATCCCGGAGAACGGGCAGAACTTTTTCAACGAAGCGGAAAACATCAGCGGCGGCGTCAATTCCGCACGCGGAGACGTGGGCGCCTATAACCTGCGCAGCATGGGAACCGGCAATACCCTGTCGCTGCTGAACGGGCGCCGGGTGGTGAACTCGGCGACCTTCCAGACCGAAGAGGTCGGCGGCAGTTTCGTGCCTGTCAACACGGCCAACACCAACACCATTCCGGTGCGCGGCGTGGAGCGCGTGGAGGTGTTGCGCGATGGCGCCTCCGCGATATACGGCGCCGACGCGGTGGCGGGCGTGGTCAACACCGTTCTGAAAAGCGATTTCGAAGGGCTGACGGTTCGTGTAAAGCACACGGAGTTCGACGGCTTGCCCCGTGACGATCAGAGCCTCAGTCTGGAATGGGGACGGTATTTCAACGACGGCCGCACCAACGTGGGCTTCTTTTTCGATTATCTGAAGCGCGGCAGGGTCAATTCCCAGGACGACGAGCGCTGGGCGAATTCGGATTTTCGTGAAAGGGTTCCCGAAGACTCACCGTTCGCCGGCAGCGCGTCGTTCC
>JAPOYX010000115.1 GCA_026706345.1 Gemmatimonadota bacterium
ACGAATAGAGACTGGCAAACAAGGTAGGCTCCTGGTCTAGCGGAAAGACAATGGCTCCATAGGCAATATCGATATAATTGCCGACATAGATCAGATTCGCGCTAAAGACATACCCGTTGCTGAACATGAGCAGGCAGTCGATATGACGCTCAGCCATCGCCGTGCGGATTGCCTCATAGCGACGCTGGTACTCCGCCGCCGAAAACCTGGGCCAATGAGCCTGATTCTCGGCGCGAATCCGAGCGTACAAAGCTTCGGCATTTTCAATGCCAGGGGGCTGTAAAGTATGCGCCATCGTCCCGCTTTCGATTTTCGCTCTTTCTCGCTCCTGCCTCTCCCCTCTTTCCCAGCCCGCTTTTAATCAAAATGATAAATCCGGGCAGTATTCCCCCCGACGATTTTCGCCTTTTCCTCTTCGCTACAGTCCACCAGGATAGTCTCAAGCACCTGGCGTGAGTTGGGGAAGGTGCACTCCGGATGGGGGTAGTCCGAGCCCCACAGGATGTTATCCACCCCGATGAGAGCGCGGTCCCTGATGCCGAGGGCGTCTTCCTGGAAGCTGAGGAAGACGTTCCGCCGGAAATAATCGCTCGGCAGCATATCTTCCTTGAATTTCTGCCGGCCTCCGGTCGCCGGGCGTTGAATGAAATTATAGTCCATCCGTTCCAGGAAATGCGGCACCCAGGCCAACTCCTGCTCGACCGACCCGATTTGGAGTTTCGGATAGCGCTCGAACACCCCGGTAAAAATAATATGCGACAGCGACATGCGCACCCAGTAATCGACATTGGTCAGAAAGGCGGTGCTGACCGCTTCCAGATCGGCCAGGGGCGAGCCTGGAGCGGGCCGGTTGGTGGCAATATGCAGGCTCAGCGGGAGGCCCAAATCCTGGGCCGCGGCCCACAGCGGCTCGTACTCGGGAGAATCATAGCTATGCTCCTCCAGCGGGTAGACCGTGATCATTGCGCCGCACAGCCCCAGCTTGGCGCAGCGCTCCAACTCCCTGACACTCTCCGGGACATCGTCAACATTCAGCATGGCGACGCCCTTGATCCGCTGCGGGAAGGGCTGGCAGAACTCGGCCAGCCAGTCGTTATAGGCCCGGCACAAGACGGTCAGGAGCTCACCGTCCGGAATGCTGTACAGCAGCAGTCCCTGCGTCGGATAGAGCACGTCGGCATCGATGCCGTCCAGGTCCAGGTCTTTCAGATGTTCCTCGGGGAGATAGGCTCCGGGTCGGACGTTTTCCATGACGTCGCCAAACCGCATCGAGTCCCGCTCTTCGGGCACGAATCGCTTGCCGGCCTGTGAGCCGCCGGACCCTCCGCTGACCCCTTTCACCCCGTCGCAGACCCACCAATCGGTATTGTCTTCCTCACGGCGGACGACATGCGGAGCCCGATCTCTGAACCGGGCCTCGACCCGACTGGTCCATAAATCCGACGGCTCGAACACATGACTATCGGATGAAATAACTTTGTACTCAGCCATACTGCACCCTCCTAAAAATATTTAGATCACATTGAGTTCCTGCAGCGGCCGCCCCGCGACCACACGTTCAAACCCGAGCGGCGTGATGTCCAGCGTCCGGTATGCGCCATGCACAATCAACTCGGCAATCCCGCGCCCAACGCCAGGAGCCTGTTGGACCCCGTGGCCGGAGAAGCCGTTGGCAAAAAGGAAATTTTTCAGCACGGGATGCCGGCCCACAATGGCGTTCTGGTCGAACGTATTATAGGCGTAATGCCCGCTCCAGGCAGAGACGTGCTTGATCGCCTCAAAGACAGGAACGCGCTGCGCCAACGCCGGCCAGACGATCTCATCGAACAGTTGGTACTCAACCCGAAAATCTTCCGTTGGGGGGTCCCGGTCTGCTGGCGGGGACACCCCGCACACGAAGTATTGGCCTTCGGGCCGAAAATAGACGCCGGAGACATCCACGACCAGGGGACAGGCTTGCACTGCGGCGGCCTGTCGGCAATCGAACACGAACACGCACCGTTTCCGACTTTCGACCGGCAGCTCGATATCGGCCATACGGGCGATCTTCCCCGCGGCCGGACCGGCGGCGTTCACGAGTTCGCCACACGAAAAGACCCGCCCGTCGGCGAGTTGCACGGCCTCCAGACGTCGCTGCGAGCCTCGTAGGGCAACAACCTCGCCGGTCAGAAACTCAGCGCCCCGTGCGACGGCCGTACTGCGGAGCGCGTACAGCAGGCTGTGGGCGTCAAACCAGCCTTCCCCGGACAGTCCGAGGCAACCGGCGGCGAGGTCCGAGGTCGCGAGCCACGGGAAACGCGCCTGCAATTCGGCCGGACCCAGCAGACAGACATCCGCGCCCTGCCGGGTTTGGACCCGCGCGTTGCGTTCAAGAATGGCTTTCCCCTGCTCGCTCGCCAGCAACAAATAGCCCGCCTCCCGAAAGCTGACCTCGACGTCCGCCCCCAGGCGGTCTTTGGCCGTTCGCAGGAACTCCACCCCAAACTGAGACAGGTGAATGTTCACCGGGGTGGAGAACTGCTGTCGAATCGAGGCTAAGGAGCGGGTGGTTGAGCAATACTGATAGGAGGGGTCTTTTTCGATGACGAGCACGCGGCCCTGAAAGCCCTCGTCCGCGGTGAGAAAGTAGGCCACGGCGCTGCCAATAATGGCTCCACCAACAATGACGACATCGTACCCGGCATTCCGCTTGGCCATAAGAGTAAACGTGTCCCGCATCTCATAGCTGATGAAGGACACGTTTACTCTTTAGCTCGCTCCAGGTTTCAGGACGTTCGCGCCGCCGTCAGACCGCGTGGGTTAGGACAGAGGACAGGTTTCGGCTAGGTCGCTTCCATCTCGGCCTCGGCGGCAATTTTTTCCAAGATGGCAGCCATTTCGCTAGGGTCGGACACAAACGACGGAAAGTCAAGGATCAAGCGGCTCACGCCCAGGCGTTCCCAGCCCGGTAGGTCCTTGAGAACCCCCTCGGCCGTACCGGTGATAATTACCGCGGTAATCTCTATGGTCGAGAAGTCGCGGCCCGCCTCGTCACACATCTGTCTGAGCGTCTGCAAATCCTTGGCCAGGTCGCCTTCGGTGCTATACACGTCGTCGGGATGCTCGGAGACGACCTGCCAGCCGTCGGCCATGCTCACCACCCGGCGCAGGCCGGCTCGCCCGCGCCCGCCAATCGTAATCGGGGGGTACGGCTTCTGGAGCGGCTGAGGCCGACACTGGACATCCGTAAACCGGTGGTACTCGCCCTCAAAGCGCGGCTCCTCGGCCGTCCAGAGTTCTTTCCAGATCTGGATGTGCTCGTCCGTGCGCGTCCAGCGTTTGGCAAACGGAACCTCCAGGGCCTGGAACTCCTCTTCCAGCCAGCCGCTGCCCACACCGACAATCAGACGGCCGTTTGACAGCACGTCCAACGAGGCCAGCATCTTGCCCGTCACCACCGGATGGCGGTACGGGGCCACGATCACGGTAAACCCCAGCCGTACCCGGCGGGTGCAGGCCGCCACGAACGACAGCACGGTAAACGGCTCCAGATGGGCGCCCTTGGGATCGGCGATGTAACGCCCCGACTTGCTGTACGGGTACGGAGTATCGATCTTGGTCGGCATGATGACATGGTCGGGCACCCAGATCGACTCGAAGCCGCGGTCTTCGGCGAGCTGGGCCATGGCCAGCATATTCTCATGGGTCGCCATCGCACCAAATGCGGGCAGCATAAAACCGATTTTCATGAATTCTCCCTTACAATCCGCAATCTGCCCCTCTCCTATACCACTTCTCGTCGAGATGAAAACACTGTTCAGGCGGCCGCTTGCTTCCATCTAGGGGTCATGATCTGGTTGGGG
>JAPOYX010000116.1 GCA_026706345.1 Gemmatimonadota bacterium
TCGTGGCCGGCGCAGAAGGCGCGGCCGGCGGCGCGGATGACGACGACGCGCACCGCGCTGTCCTTCGCGGCGCTCTCCAGCGCGGTCTTGAGCGCATCCAGCAGGTCTTCCGACAGGGCGTTGTAGACGCGCGGCCGGTTGAGCGTGAGCGTGAGAACGCCGCGTTCCGACAGGTCCGGCAGCAGCACCGGTTCGTTCGGGGCGGCGGAGGCTGGGGATTTCGACGGTTCGGTCATGGCCCGGACCCCCCTCGTCCTTATCGATTCCCTCCGCCGGACTCATAGACTGATAGCAAGAACATGAAAAGCCGACGCCATGCCGCAATCGCGATGGCGCGCGGCGCGGCCGCGGGCGGACCGCATGCGCTCCGGTGCTGCCGGCGCCAGGTCCGGGTGGCGCTGCGGGGCATGGACAAGCGGCGCAATAGGCGGTGAAATCCGCTCCGCAGTCATTGAGGAGGCGAAACGTGAAGAAGCCCGGCCCCGATCATCCCATTAGTGTCGAGCCCGCCGCGGAAACGGTGACGGTCGTCTTCAACGGCAAGACGGTCGCCCGGTCGTCGCAGGCGCTGAAGATGCAGGAGGCGCGCTATGCGCCCGTCTACTATATACCGCTCGCCGATGTGGACCGGGCGGTCATGGCGAAGACCGCGCACCGGACATACTGCCCCTACAAGGGCCATGCCAGCTATTACACGGTGACGGTCGGCATCGAGA
This sequence comes from Gemmatimonadota bacterium, assembly GCA_026706345.1. Classification (NCBI taxonomy): domain Bacteria; kingdom Pseudomonadati; phylum Gemmatimonadota; species Gemmatimonadota bacterium. Next base: position 717 of record JAPOYX010000116.1, read on the forward strand.
GCGCGGAGAATGCGGTCTGGGCCTACGAGGAGCCCTTCGAGGCCGTCGCCGCCATCGCCGGTCACGTCGCCTTCTACGCCGACCGGGTGGATTCTCTGACCGTCGGCTGATCGCCGGCTGATTGTCGACTGATTGCCGGCTGGCCGGGGCAGCCCCGCCGCGTCGGCGCATAATCCCGCCGCCGTTGACGCCAAATATCCCGTAATATATAGTAGCTTGACGGTTACTTTATTTGAATCGTTCTAAATTATTTGCCGACGCAGACCGGTCGGCAAGACACCGATTGAATTCATTCGTATTGGAGGAATTGCAAAACGGGGGGGCAGGTCATGGCGGAACCGGCAAGAAAGCTGAACGGTAACGATCACTATCAAATAATTGCCGAAGAGTATCGCTCTCCAACCAAGAAAATTCGTCCCGAGTATTTTGTCATCGATGCCGACCGGCATATCATCGAACCGCCGGAGGCCTTTAACAAATATCTCGACAAGAAGTATTCCGACGCCGCGGTGCAGGAAGTGCGGGACAATTTCGGCGCGACCCGGCTGATGATCGAAGGCCGATTGTACCAGAAACCGAGGGGGCTCGGCAGCGGCCGGCCCGAGGGCACCTCCGATCACCGCCCGCGTGGGGTTTCCCTGAGCTATCGGGATGCCTGCGAACATGTCTACGCCAACCGGGACGAAGACATGGACCGCACGGGGATCGACGTCGCCCTGTGGATCCCGACGATGGGCGTGTTCCTGCCCGACGTCCTCGACTGGGACCTGCAATACGCATACATGCGCAGCTACAACGACTGGATCGCCAACGACTGGGCAATCGGCAAACGCCACCTGTGGTGCGCCTCGATTCCCCTGGATCCCGTCAATGCCGTGGCGGAAATCAAGCGGGTCGCGGAGATGGGGGCGAACGGGATCGCGCTGCGCCCCAACGTGATGCAGGACGTGCACTGGTGGGAGCCGGAATGGGATCCGGTCTGGGAGGCCATGGTGGACGCCGGATTGCCCGTGGTGTTCCACGAAGGGACCGGCACATACCACGCATCCTACAGCACCGAATACAAGTTCAAGCACTACTGGTTGACCCACACGGTCTCGCACCCGTGCGAAATGGCCACCGGCCTGGTCGGGATCATCGGCATGGGCGTCCTCGCGCGTCATCCCGGACTGAGAGCCCTTCTGTGCGAGGGCGGCGCGACATGGGTGCCGTTCTTCCTCGGACGGCTGGACGATCATTTCGAAGACCGGCCGGGAGAGAATATTTATATCGACAGGTTGCCCTCGGAGTATTTCAGGCAACAGTGCTGTATCTGTACGTTCGAGCCCCAGGAACCGCTCCTCAAGGAGACGATGGAGTGGCTGAACGGCAGGAATATGGCGTGCACGAGCGACTATCCCCACTGGGATTCGAGCGGTGTCAGCGGCGTCGAACAATATCTCAAATACTATCCGGATTTCGACGAAGAAACCCGGAACCGGTTCTTTTCTCACAACGCAATCGACGTTCTGGGAAACCTTTAGAAATGAGGCACGCCCGAGACACGAAGAGGTAACGACTCACCGAAAGTTCGAACTGTACCTGAAACTATTGCGCTGGGAGGAAACGCAATGAGTACGACAGCATACATCCGCAAAACGACCGGTATGGTTGCGATAGGACTCGCGTTGTCGGTCGCGGCATCCGGCTCATGGGCCGCAGAGAAATTCCCCAACAGGCCGATCGACATCATCGCCAACTACGGCCCCGGCGGCGGCGCCGATCAATTCGTCAGGGCCCTGGCGCCGTTGTTGTCGAGAGAGCTCGGCGTGAAGGTCCAGCCGTCGAACGTCACGGGCGCCCAGGGCAATGCCGGCGTTCATGCGGTCGCAACGGCGAAGCCCGACGGTTACACCATCGGTTCGATCACCGCGTTTTCCGTCGCCTCGTGGCTGCAGGGCTACGGCAAGCTCCGGGCCAAGGACATGTCGTTCATCGGCCTCGGCCAGGTCACCGATTCCATGCTCTTCGTTCCGTACAAGAGCAAGTTCAAGAACTTCAAGGAAATCCTGGCATTCGTCAAAGCCAACCCGGGCAAGATGAAGCTTGCACTCGGCGCCAGTTTCGGCGGTCCCGACGATCTCACCCTGAAGTATCTCGCGACCAAGGGCTACAAATGGAAGCCGATTCCCTACGAGCTTCCGGCCGAACGGTATGCGGCGCCCTTGGGCGGCCATGTCGACATCATGTATGAGGAACCCGGCGACGTGCGGCAGTTCATCGACGCCAAGCAGATCCGGCCCGTGGTCGTGTTTTCCCCGGAGCAAAACCCGTACTATCCCGACGTTCCGAAGATCACGGACTTCGGCTTCGATATGTATCTGAAAAACTACCGGGCGATCATCACGGCCAAGGACGTTCCCGCGGATCGCCAGAAAATCCTGAGCGAAGCGCTGGGCCGGGCGTTCACCTCACCCGAATTCAAGAAGTTCTGCGATCGGACCGCGACGTGTACGGCGCCCCGGAATCCCCAGGATACAAGGGCGTTCATCGAGAACTACTACGGCACGATGAAGAAGTACTCCAAGCAGTTCGGAATTCCGACCAAGGAGTAGGACCGGACAACAGCCTGCGACATACGTCCGGGACCGGTGTGTGAAGTCCGCTTTGAGCCCCCCCTTCCGTTCGGCGGAAGGGGGGGTTCGGCTGCGTTGAGGGATTAGATTGGTCCAAATCAGTTCAGTATGGAAACAGCTCGGCGTTCCGTTGCTCGTGATGGGCGCCGGGTGCCTTGTCTTTTTCGCCCTGTTCACCGACGTGCATTTCGATGCCGACAGGCCCCATAACCCGGTGACCTGGCCGTCGATGATGACGATGGCGCTCATGGCCGTTGCCGGAGTCATGCTTCTCTGGAACCTGCGCAACCTGTGGAAGGAACGCAGGAATTCGCCCGGCCAACAGGCGACCGCCGGAACGGCGCCGCCGGCGTCCGACGAGATCATCGGCGAGGACGTCGTCGCAATCGTCGCTAGCGAGGGAGTGGAGGCAGGAGAGCACGACAACAGGAAGATGGTATTGGGATTCCTGGGAATTGTCGGATACGGCGTTGCCACCACATACCTCGGGTTCGCTTTCGCAACCTTCCTGGTGATTCTTTACTGGCTCGTGATCAGCGGGCAGCGCCGGGTCTTGCCGATCCTGCTTACCGGCGTGGTCGCGACTTTGGTATTCTTGTTCGTATTTCTCAAAATGGCCTACATGCCATTGCCCAAGGGTGTCGGTGTCTTTCACGACCTGACAATCGGGCTCTACCGCACATTGGGATTGTTTTAGCATCGCCGCGAAATGACGAACGGCTCGGGATAAGGCACGGCGATGGACATCATTCCGAATTTGATTGCCGGAATGGGCAACCTCTTTCAGGTCACCAATTTTGCATTTCTTCTGGTGGGGTCGTTTATCGGTATCGTCGCGGGGGCCATGCCCGGCATTGCCTTCGTCAACGCCATGGCATTGGGCCTGCCTTTCGCCTATTTCATGACCCCTGTTTCGGCAATGCTGTTTTTGACCGGCATTTATGTCGGCGGCATATTCGGCGGTTCCATTTCGTCGGTTCTTTTGAACATACCGGGTTCGCCCGGGTCATTGCCGGCGACGTGGGACGGCTATCCGATGACCAAGCAGGGGCGCTCGGCGAAAGCCCTCGGCATCGCCATCACCTGTTCGGCCATCGGCGGCATGGTCAGCGCGCTGCTGATGATTTTCTTCGCGCCGCCGTTCGCCCAGTTCGCCCTGACATTCGATCAGCCGGAGTTCTTTGCCGCGACCTTCCTCGGGCTCGTCACGGTGATATCCATCGCCAAGGGCAATATGCTTCCGGCGCTGCTGTCGCTTTTCGCCGGCCTCATCATCGCGACGATCGGAATCGATTACTTTTACGCTATGCCGCGTCTGACCTTCGGCTGGGAGGTCCTGGACAGCAGGGTCAGCTTCGTCGTGGCGATGATCGGAATGTTTGCGGTCGGTGAAGTTCTGTTTACGCTCACCCAGCACCTGAAAATCGGTCATCGCAACCTGGACAGGCACACCCAGCTCCCGTCTCTCAAAGAATTGTGGAAGCTGAAGGGCACGATCGCACGGGGCTCCGGTCTGGGGTGCATGATCGGCGTCATTCCCGGCGCCGGCGGTCTGGTCGGGGCGATCATCGCCTACGGCGTGGAGAAGCAGGTTTCGCCGCGAGGGGACCAATTCGGCACCGGCGTGGAAGAAGGGCTGGCGGCGCCGGAAACGGCCAAGAACGCGACCACGGGCGCGGCGACCATTCCCATGCTGACCTTGGGGATCCCCGGAAGCGCGGCAACCGCGATCATGATGGCGGCCCTCATGCTGAAGGGCGTGAATCCCGGCCCAATCCTGTTCGTGAGCGGCAAGGAACTGGTCTACACGGTCTTTGCCGGTTACCTGGTCGCCAATCTCCTGATCGTGGTCATGGGGCTGCCGATTGCGCGCGGCTTCTCGCTCATCATGAAGGTGCCGCCGGCAATACTCTATTCCATGATTATCGTTCTGGCGGTGATCGGCGCGTTTGCCGTGCGCAACAACATCGCGGACGTCTATATCTGCCTGTTCTTCGGGGTCCTGAGCTACTTCATGAAGCGGTTCAACATTCCCACGACGCCTATGGTCCTGGGCATAATTCTGGGGCCGTTGGCCGAGCGGTTTTACCTGACGTCCCTGGCGAGCTACGACACCGCACTGATCTTTTTCACCCGCCCGAAGAGCGGCGTAATCATGGCGCTCGCAATCGCATTCCTGCTGTGGTCCCTGTGGCCATCCATCATGCAGCTCGGCCGGACAATCAGAAATCGTATCGGCGGCCCGGCCTGACCGGGAGTACAAAAGACAGTCCGGAGTTTTCAGGAAATGTCTTCCGTTTTCTGTTTCGGTATCACGAGTAACTCTTCAACCCGCTTTTTCTCAATAACGTGCCGGAGCAGGATTTTGTCGATATCCGCACGGCTGGCGTAGCGATAGCGCACTTCCTCCGGCAGAATCATCATCATGGGGCCGACCTCGCAATAAAGATCGAGACAGCCGGCCGAATGAACCCGCACATGCTCGAGGTTCAGCTCCCTGACCCGGGCGATCAGGTAATCGCGAAGGTCGGCCGAGCCGTTGAGGCCGCACGACCGGCGCGCATCCGGGCTGCGCTGAAACGTGCAGCAGAAAATCTGGCAGCGATAGTCTCCCGGATAATAGGGCTTCGGATCGTCGTCTATCGTTGTTTCGGCCCTTGGACCCTTCATCGCGGCCCATCCGTATCCGTCGCAATTTTCAGGAGACCGCTCTGCATGGAGCGCCATTCCCCTGTCGCCAGCGCGCCGGTCCGCTCACCACGCACAATTCAGGTGGAAGGGTAGCGGCGGCGCTTCGTACAGGTCTTCCGGCGGCAAACCGACGTAGCGAAGGTCGTCTTCGGTGATCGCCGGCATGGTCGGCTGCATGCCGTCATAGAACGTGGTATTGACGAGCATGCGGCTACAGCCGGCGCAGTAGGTATCGACGCCGTATTTCTCGGTAATCGATTTCAGGTTGGAATAAATGTAGATCATTTCGCGAATGCTGGGCGGCATTTGGCCTTCCAGCGCCGTGCCCTTTAGCGGCACAAACACGAAAATAGTCGGAATTACCCCCATGGACGCCAGATGCTCGATGCCATCGACCGTTCTTTGCGCCGGCTCCAATCCTGCAAGCAGATTGGCGTTCGCCCGTCCCATGCCGAAATTCTCGACAATATGCTTGATCATCTTGTCATACTGATCGTGCCCCGGGACGCCGTCTTCGATGTCTTTAACCTTGCCGGGGCACAATTTGTTGAACAGTTGCGGATCGAAGATTTCGTAGTTGTACCCCACCATGTCGGCGCCGGCTTCGAACAGCATGTCGGCGTATTTTTCTTCTCTGGGCGGGGCGATCGTAAGGCGCAGCCAGTTGTCCGGAAACGCGTCCTTGATCGGCCTCAAAAACTTCGCGTGCACCTTCGCGCCCCTGTCCGGTCCGGCCGTCGTGCCGCCGGCAAACACCGGGCCGTGCCGGAAGCCGGGGTGTTTACGGGCTTCTTCCAGGGTTTCCAGGAAATCGTCGATGCGTTTGGGATACGGATCCCGACCGGATTCCAGGTTCTCGTCGATCCCGCAAAACCGGCACTCGGTGCCTTCGAACTCCTTGAGGAAATGACCGAAGTAAACGCATTGCGGGAAGATCGTGGAGCCTCCGAAGTCGCCCGCATGAGGCATGATCGACCGCATGGAATGGCCGTTCGAGGTCTTCTTGTCGTAATAGCCGGGAGTCGCCGGCAGGGTGCAATTCATCAATCGTTCCGGTTCGGCGTCCTCCTCCATGCAAATCCAGCGGCCGTCTTCTTTCAACCGGGCTGGCTTCTTGCCGATGAAAAACTGACCGTCGCCATCGACCTCCAATGTGAAGGGCGTGCCTTCCTCGAAATGCTCGTTCACGGCAGCGCCGTGCGGCAGGCCGACATAGACCTTTCCCGGTGTCAGGATGATGTCGAGGGCGTGTTTTCCGACTGCGCCGACGGCATGATCGATCTTGAGGGATTTTCCGATTTCCTCGCTGGCAGCCGGTGAAATACGCAAGCCCTGGCTGAGCAGCTCAAGTTTCAAAATGACCGGGTGGTACAGCACGCCAATCTGCTGCGGTACCAAGTCTGCCCGCCGTAAAATCCTATTCATGACTAATAAATCCCGATCCGAAGAAAATAGGGATTACGTACTATAATGTAGTTTCGGGCAAT
>JAPOYX010000117.1 GCA_026706345.1 Gemmatimonadota bacterium
TCCCATATTCGGGTTCGCCCCGGATCGCTCAAATACCTCCACGATCCAATCGACCAACTGGGTCATGAGCGGAGTATCCTCGCTACTGTATGACCGGGTCATCGTGAAATCGATCTCCTGGAAGACGACCAGGCCGCGGGGACGCAATCGTGTTACGAGTTGTTTGAGTGTGGCCACGGGATCGGGCAGGTACATGAGCACCAGCCTGCCGACCAGGGCGTCGAAATCGTCGCCCAGATCCAAGGACTGCACATCGCCTGCATGGAACGCCACGTTACGGTGCCCCGTCTGCCGGACCCGTTCCCGGGCGGTCTCCAGGATCTCCGGATTCATATCCACACCTACGACTTCCCCCTCCGGACCCACGAGCTCCGCTGCAATCAGCGCCACGTCGCCCGCGCCGCTGCCGATGTCGAGGACCCGCATTCCCCGTGCAACGCCGGCGGAACGAAGAAACCGCTCCGTGATCGGTCTGATTAGCCGGGACTGCTCGATCAGCCGTTCCGTCTCTTCGTCGCTGCGTCCCATCGTGTATTGCCGATCGCGGTCTTGATCTGTCATTTTCGAGGTAGCTCCTTTCCACCCTAACTGTCTTCACATGCATGAGTTGACTCGGAATCGTTGCTCGCGAATCGCTCAAATTGTGGCCCATAGCGTCACACGTCAACGCCTTTAAGTCGCGCTTACCATTCACACCTGTCACACGCATCACATGCGTCATAACTAGGAGTTACTGTCCATCCTCCTTCACTCCTTCACCGCCCCCAGCGTGATTCCCTGCACGAACTCCCGCTGCATCGCGAGGAACAGGGCCATGATGGGCAGGATGGACAGCAGTGTACCGGCCATGAGCATGCCGTACTCCTGCCGGTAGACGCCCACCAGGCTGGCCAGGCCGAGGGGCAGGGTGTACTTGGCGGCGTCCCGCAGCACGATCATGGGCCAGAGAAACTCGTTCCAGGCCCCCAGGAACCCGAAGATGCTCAGGGCGCCCATGGCCGGCTTCACGGCCGGGATGATGACGCGCCAGTAGATACCGAATTCGGAGGTGCCGTCGATCCGCGCCGCATCAAGCAGATCCGATGGCACGCCGAGGATGAACTGCCGCATGAGGAACACGCCGAATCCGCTGGACGCCAGGTAGGGCAGGATCACGCCCTGGTAGGTGTCGAGCCACCCGAATTTGTACAACAGGGTGAACAGGGGCACCAGCACCAGGTGAAAGGGGATCATCATGGAGGCGAGGACGATGGCGAACAGGACGCCGCGGCCCCGGAACGAGTACTTGGCGAAGGCGAATCCGCCCATGGTGGCGATGGCGAGGAGCAGCAGCGTGTACGAAGTGGCCAGGAAGGTGCTGTTTACGACGTACTGGATGATCGGCATTTCCTGGAACAGCCGGGTGAAATTCTCGAGCGTGGGATCCTGGGGCAGAAAGGTGGGCGGGTAGGAGAAGATCTCGCCCGACGGCTTGAAGGAAGCCGATACTACCCAGAACAGCGGCGTCAGGACCAGGATGGTCAGCAGGATCAGGAGCACATAGGTGATGGTGGTGCGAACAGGGTTTCTCATGGTGTCAGTTTTCTCTGAATACGCCGAAGAACCGGACCTGGATGATGGAGATCACCCCGATGACTACGGCCAGGGCCCACCCGATCGTCGCCGCGTAGCCGAGGTTGATGAATTCGAATCCGTGCTTGTACAAGTACATCACCATGGTCATGCTCGCGTTGCCGGGACCGCCCTCCGTGAGTACGTAAGGCAGATCGAAGAGCTGGAACGACCCGATCATGGAAGTGATGACCACAAAAGCGATCACGGGTTTCAGGGCGGGGATCGTCACGTGCACGAAGCTCTGCCAGGGTCCCGCGCCGTCTACGGCCGCCGCCTCGTAAAGCTCCTGCCGGATACTCTGAAGCCCCGCGAGGAAGTAGACCATGTTGAATCCCGCCCACCGCCAGACGCCGGCCAGCACGAGGGCGGGCATGACCAGGTCGGGATCCTGCAGCCACTGGATTTCGGAACCGAGGACTCGATTCACCAGACCGTAGCGCCGGTCATACAGCAGGTAGAAGATCACGGCAATGAACACGCCGGAAATCAACACCGGTGAGAAGAAGGATAGCCGAAACAGGTTCCGGCCCTTCAGGCGGGCGTTGCTGAGGAGCAGGGCGAGGGCCAGGGCCACCGGCAGTTGCAGGAGCAGGCTGCCCGCGGCGAAATAAGCCGTGTTCCAGAGGGCGGTCCAGAAGAGCGGATCGGCGATCAGCCGCTCGATGTTTTCGAGGCCCACGAAGGTCTGGTTCCGCATGCCCCGGACACTGTACGTGCTAAGACGGATCGAATCGAACAGGGGATAGACCATGAAGACCCCGAAGAGCGTGAAGAAGGGCGCGAGGAAGAAGTAGGGGGCGTACCGGGGCTTCATTCGGTCTCTGTCGATTCGATGCGTGGCGACGGCAATCTCAACTCGCCTTCTTCATCAGTCGCGACTGTCGATTCCTGCATCAGCGCGCGGACCTGCGCTGCCAGGTAGGACAGCGCATCGGCGGGCGTCCGGATCCCATTGGCGGCCTCGTACACGGCCTGCCGCAGCAGATCGTTGGCCTCGGCCCAATAGGGGTTCAGGTGGAATCCGGGGATATCGGGCGCGAGTTCCGTCAGGCTTCTGCCCAGGACCTGCCCGTCCAGGTACGTCTCGGACTCGGCGTACACCGGGTTGGACCATGCGGACTTGATCGGCGGGATGATAAAGGTCTTGCGGTAACGGTTCGCGAGGGCCTCGTCGTCCATGTAGGCGAACTTGGCGAATTCCCAGGCGAGGTCCGGGTTTTCGGCCTGTTTGGTGACCGCGATCATGGTGCCGCCCCAGGTCGAGGTGCGTCGCTCGCCTTCCCGCCAGGCCGGCAGGGGCATGGCGCGCCATTTTCCCTCCAGCTCCGGGACGAACCTCCGTACGAAGCTGATGTACCAGTCCGGCGCCAGCACCCCCAGAATAATGCCTTCCTTCATGGCGGCGTAGCTGGCCGGGTCCTGTGAGAATTCGGGGATGGCCAGTTGCGCCTCGTTGAGCAGGCTGCAGTAGAATTCCAGGGTGGCAACGGCGATTTCGTTGTCGATGATGACCCCGCCGTCCTCATCGAACATGCCGCCGCCGTTCTGCAGGAGCAAAAGCCAGAAATGGCCGGGCTTGTGGGCGCTCAGCATGATCGGGTAGCGGTCGGGCCGCCCGTCGCCGTCGTCGTCGCGGGCGAGGGGCCTGGTCTCGCGGACGAAATCGTCCCAGGTTTCGATGGATGCCGGATCGATCCCCGCTTCCTGGTACACGTCGTGACGGTACAGAAGCATGACGGGATGGACATCGCGGGGCAGGCCGTATACCCGGCCGCCTAAGGACCAGGGCGCGAGCCGGGCCTGGACGAACTCATCCGTGATCCCTTCGCGCTCGATACGGTCGGTCAGGTCCACGAAGCCGATTTCCTCCTTCGTGCCCTTGAAAAACCTGCCTACCGATGAAATCTCGACTTCGGAAAGATCGGGTCCGCCGATGCCGGACAGGAAGGCGGCCAGGAGCTTGTCGTGTAATTTCGAGATCAGCCGAAGTTCGACCTTGACGCCGGGATGCGCCGCCTCGAACGCCGGAATCCTGGCGCTGAACTCATCGTAGTGCGTCTGTGCGAAGATCCAGAACTCCAGCGTGTCCGAGCGGTCGTCGCCGCGGAACACGATGACGGGAAAGGCCAGGAGGAAGAGCAGGCCGAAGATCAGGGGTGCCTTGCCGAGGTGGTTCATATGCTACGCCTGTTGCCGGCGAACGGGTGGACGGTCATACGCGGTCAACCATCTCCCATGGCCTTCCGGATCGGGGTCATCACGGGCTCGGTAACCGATTCGGGCGGCGGGGACGTGAAGAGCGACACCGCGACGCCCACGATGGAAGTGGCCATGAAACTCCATGCGACGGGCATGAGGCCTGGATTGGGCAGCCATTCGTAGAACATGGTGACGAGCACGGCGTTCCCGGCGACGATGGCCGTGATGGCGCCCGCGGCCGTGAACCGCCTCCAGTGCAGGCCGAGCAGCCAGATGGGGGTCAGCGTGACAAATCCGGAGAAGGACAACTGGGCGAGGGCGAAAATGGACGCCGGCCGGAGGATCACGATGTAGTAGGCGATCCCGCCGAGAATGACGAGGAACAGCCGGCCCAGCACCACCTGCCTGCGCTGGGACAGTCCGTACCACACGTCGCGGGTGAGCATGGACGACAGGGTGAGCATCTGTGCGTCCAGAGTCGACATGACCGCCGCCAGGATACCGGCCAGCGCGAGTCCCTGGATCAGGGGACCGAAGTGGCTGCGGATCACCATGGGGAAGACCATGTCGGAATCCCGGCCCACGAAATCCGGGAATTCGATGCGTCCCCACACGCCGTAGAGCGTGGCCACCAGCATCAACCCGATCATGATGACGGGGTAGTACCGGATGGAGTTCTTCAGCGATTTCACGTCTTTCGCGGCGAATACGCGCACCAGCAGGTGGGGAAAGGCGAGGACGACCAGCCCCATGGACATCCCCCAGACAAACCAGTTGCCCGTTGTGAAGGGAGGCGTGTCCTTCGTGGCCGTGAGTTCCGGGAACCGCCGGGCGACTTCCTGCATGACGCCCGAGACGCCGCCGAAATCGGTCGCCACGACGACGATCGATACGTAGAGGAACATGCCGAAGACGAGACCCTGGAAGACGTTGGTCCACATCGTCGCCCGCATGCCGCCCGTGGTGGTGTAGAGCAGCGTGATGACCAGGATGCCGGCCGCCGCGACTTCGAAGGAGATCGCCTGCTGGGTGAACACGTCGACAGCCAGCCCCACCCCGGCGACGCCGGTGGACAGATAGGGCAGCATGAAGACGAAGTACACGACGAAGAGCAGGCGGCCGAGGTTGGGGCTGTCGAGCCGGCGGGCGAGCAGTTCGGCCGGCGTCACGGCCTTCAGCTTCCGGGAGGCGATCCAGGCAGGATATCCGATGACATAGTACGCCACGGGGATGATCAGCGCCGCCATGGCCGCCGTGTAACCGAACACCCCGTAACCGTGATGGTAGGCCAGGCCCGATATGCCCATGATCAGGAACGGCGTGATATTGGTCCCGAAGAGAGCCATGAACATCACGAGCGACCGGGCGAGGCGGCCCCCGAGGAAGTAGTCTTCGGCCGTCGGCTGGGACCGGCGGAACGCGGCGGCCCCGATGCCCAGCACCACGGCGAAGTACATCACCACCACGACAAATATGGTCGTTTCAGGACTCATCGAAGTCCCGCCAGACGTATCGGGTGAAATAGAGGACGAGCGCGGCGGCGGCGATTACCCAGACGACGTGGTAGGCCAGGTCTACGGGCAGCCATCCGAACAGCGGCGGAGGGAAGATTCCGTGGTTGAAGAAATCGACGTGGAGCGCGGCCAGCACGACCACGAGCCCCCAGAATATCCGTCTATGCTGTCTTCGCGTCATATCTGGTTTGTCCGGGCTGGGCGGGCCGGCCATGTTGTCCTTGGGGACCAGCTGGCCAGTCAATCGCGATGGTTACGCGCGTGCGGTGGTCGTGTGTTGCCTCAGGATGCGGCGATTATGGTCCGTTCGGTGCCGTTTCGCCGCGTAGCTTGCCGGCGTACCGCCGGGTTTCCGCGGCGACGATCGGAGAAAGGAAGAGCAGGGCCACCAGGTTAGGGAAGGCCATGAGGCCGTTCATGATATCGGAAACCCCCCAGACCAGTTCCAGTTCCGATACGGCGCCGATGCCGACGAAGAGGCAGAACAGTGTGCGGTAAGGTAGTGCGGAGCGTTCGCCGAGCAGGTATACGACCGATTTCTCGCCGTAGTAGCTCCATCCCAGGATGGTCGAATAGGCGAAAAGCACCAGGCCCACGGCGACCAGGTAGCCGCCGAATCCCCCCGGCAATCCGGCGGTGAAGGCCGCGGCGGTGAGCGGCGCGCCTGTGTCGCCCGACAGCCAGACCCCCGTACCGATGATGGTGAAACCGGTGATCGTGCACACCACCAGGGTGTCGATGAAGGTCTGGGTCATGGATACCAGGGCCTGCGTGACCGGCTCCTTCGTCTGGGCGGCCGCGGCGGCGATGCCCGCGCTGCCCAGGCCGGATTCGTTGGAGAAGATACCTCGGGCCACGCCGAACTGGACCGCCTGCCGTACCATCGCGCCCGCGAAGCCCCCGGCGGCCGCGGCGGGTGTGAACGCGTGGGTGACCACGAGCTCGAAGATGCCCGGGATCGCCGAGGCGTTCATCAGGATGGCGGTAAGTCCGCCGAGGATGTACAGCACGATCATCGTGGGGACGATCAGGCTGGCCGCCCGCCCGATGCTCTTTATCCCGCCGATCAGGACCAGGCCCGTGCCGATCATCAAGACGATGCCGGTGATCCAGGGGTCCACGCCGAAACTGCTCTGGAGCACGTCGGCCATGGAATTCGACTGGGTCATGTTGCCGATGCCGAAGGCCGCGAGCGCCGCGAACAGCGCGTAGGCGCCCCCCATCCACTTCCAGCCCATGGCGTTGGAGATGTAGTACATGGGGCCGCCTTTCATAAGCCCCTTCGAATCCATCTCGCGGTACTTGACTGACAGGACCGCTTCCGAGTACTTCGTGGCCATGCCCACCAGGCCCGTCATCCACATCCAGAAGAGCGCGCCGGGTCCCCCGGCCGCGATGGCCGTAGCCACGCCCGCAATGTTACCCGTACCGACGGTCGCCGCCAGCGCCGTCATCAGGGCCTGGAAGTGGCTGATATCGCCATCTGCCCCGGTTTCCCGGCGCCTGACGAAGGCCAGGTAGAGCGCGTGCCACAGGGAACGGAACTGCACGCCTTTCAGCAGCACGGTCAGATAGAGGCCCGTGCCGCCCAGCAGCACCAGCATGGGCAATCCCCATACCAGGGCCTGGACGTCGCCGACATAATCAAGCAGCGTGTTTTCCATGGGGTATTCCGTGTGCGGGTGAAGAGGTAAACAACGATGGCCAACCTAAGAGCGAGGCAGAACCCATGTCAAGCACTTTCCATTTTGTTCCTTGATCTTTAAACGTCCCGCTTTTATAGTGAACCATCGCCGGAAACGGTTCCCATGGACCGTTCCGGCTGTCCGGCCTGAATTGCCACGAAGACCCTTTCCCATCAAGGATCATGCCACATGTCAATACTCCGAATTGGCATCGCGGGCGCAGGCGGCATGGGCGGCCACCACGCCCGGTTGCTGTCCGCCCGTGAAGATGCCAGGGTCGCATCCCTTTTCGATACCGACCCGGTCGCGATGAACCGGCTGGAGAAGACCTTGGGACCGGCGGCGCAGGGGTTGAATCACTACGCGGCGCTCGAAGCGATGATCGAATCGGAAGAACTGGACGGGATCGTCATCGCCACGCCCCATACCCGGCACGCGGACCAGGTACGGACCAGCCTGGAGGCGGGACTGCACGTGCTCGTGGAAAAACCCATGGCGACGACGACGCGGGACGCCCGGGACTTCATCGAATACTCGGAACGGGCCGGTAAAGTACTTGCCGTCGCCTACCAGCGCCATGGCGAAGGGAAGTTCATCAAGGCCCGGGAAATGATCGCGGAAGGGGCCATCGGAGACGTTCGCCTCGTGCACGTCATTATCGCCCAGGATTGCCTGGGGATTTTCAGCCCCGGCGCTTCCTGGCGCGCGGATCCCGAGCTCTCGGGCGGCGGCCATTTCATGGACACGGGCAGCCACATCAATGACATCCTGCTGTGGACGACGGGACTGGAACCGAAGTCCGTCCACGCCTTCATCAACCCGGAAGGCACTCTCGTCGACGTGAATACGGCTATTTCGGTGGCGTTTACGAACGGTGCCGTCGGCAACCTGTCCCACACCTCCATGTCACCCGAATGGCGGGAGGAGTTCACTTTCTACGGCACGGAGGGCGTGATGCGGTTCGGCGCGTCGGAACCCCTGTTCGTTCACCGAAAAGGCGAGGACATCCGTTTGCCGCAGACCCCCGGGCGCGGTAAACCTCCCGCGGACAACTTCATCGAGGCCATCCTGGGCGAGGCGGAAGTGCAAGCCCCACCCATATGCGGCCTGCGGGTGGTGCAGTTGACCGAGGCGGCCTACAAGTCGGCCGAGAGCGGAAAGCCCGAGGCGGTCGGTTGATTATTTGCACATAATCGCCGGTATTTACGTACGACACGTATCACATCACACATATCGTGGAAGGCATTGAGGAAGAACATGAGCAATCAGGAAACAAACGGATGTCCACTGTTTATCGACGGTAGCTGGGTCGACGCGGCCGGCGTAGCCACGGAACCGGTATTCAACCCGTCAGACGGCAGCGTCATCGCGAGAACGCCCATGTGCGGCACCTCCGAAGTCGACGCCGCGGTTCAAGCGGCACGGAAAGCCCTGCCCGATTGGTCGGCGGTCCCGGTCGTGGACCGTGCCCGGGTCCTGTTTCGTTACGTGCACCTGCTCGAAGAACATTTCGAAGAACTGTCGCGTATGGTCACGCGCGAGCACGGCAAAACCCTGGAAGAGGCTCGGGGATCCGTGCGCCGGGGCATTGAAGTGGTGGAGTTCGCCTGCGGGGCGCCGACTCTGCTCATGGGGGATTCCCTCGAACAGATCGCCAGCGGGATCGATTGCGATACCATCCGGCAGCCCGTGGGCGTCTGCGCGGGGATATCCCCCTTCAATTTTCCCGCCATGGTGCCCATGTGGATGTATCCGATTGCTATCGTCTGCGGCAACACCTTCGTACTCAAGCCCTCCGAGAAGGTGCCGCTGACGGCGATTCGGCTCATTGAACTGCTGGAGCAGGCCGGGCGGCAGCCCGGCCTG
>JAPOYX010000118.1 GCA_026706345.1 Gemmatimonadota bacterium
AAGGGCATCCTCGGTACAGGCCGGCATGAACGGAACCAGTGGGGTTGGACGCCAGTGCCTGTTCCAATTGATACGCATTTTTCAGTTGGATGGCGCACTGGTAGCGCGTCAACCTGATGATTCCGCGGCACTAGTGAGGCAGGATGGCCTCGCTTTTCTTGGCGTCTTCGGGTTGCGTCTCGCGCTTCTCGGCGGAGGGCGAGTCGTCACGATTGGGCGCCGGTGAGTATTTGAGTGAAAGCTCGATCACTTCATCGATCCACTTGACGGGAACGATCTCCAGCTTGTCCTTGACGTTCTTGGGAATCTCCACCAGGTCCTTGACGTTTCCCTGGGGGATCAGCACGGTGTCCACGCCACCGCGGTGCGCCGCGAGCAACTTCTCCTTCAGACCGCCGATCTTCAGCACCTCGCCTCTCAGGGTGATTTCGCCGGTCATCGCCACGTTGGACCGTGCCGGTATCTCGGTCAGCGCCGACACCAGCGCGGCGCACATGCCGATGCCGGCGGAGGGCCCGTCCTTGGGCGTGGCGCCCTCCGGCACATGGATGTGCACGTCGGATTTGCGGTGAAACTCGCCGTCGATACCCAGCACGCCGGCACGGCTGCGAACCACCGTCATCGCCGCCTGTATCGACTCCTGCATCACCGCGCCCAGTTGTCCGGTATGAATGAGCTTGCCCTTCCCGGGCACGATGGCGGACTCGATGGCGAGCAACTCTCCGCCCACTTCGGTCCACGCAAGTCCGGTGACCTGACCTATCTGGTCGTTGTTCTCGGCGCGGCCATATGTGTGCCGCTGCACGCCCAGGTACTTCGCCACATTGCGGTGGTTGACCCGGACGATACTGGTGCGCGGGCGCAGCAACAGTCTCTTCACGACCTTGCGGCAAATCTTTGACAGTTCGCGCTCCAGGTTTCGCACCCCCGCCTCCCGGGTGTAGTAGCGAATCGCATCGAGAATGGCCGAGTCGGAAATTCTCAACTCCTTGTCTTCGATGCCGTTGTTCTTCATCTGCTTGGGAATCAGGTACCGCTTGGCGATATTCAGTTTCTCGTCCTCGGTATAACCGGGCAGGCGTATGACTTCCATGCGGTCAAGCAGCGGCGGCGGTATGTTCAGGCTGTTCGCGGTACAGACGAACATGACCTCGGACAGGTCGAAATCCACTTCCAGGTAGTGATCGTTGAAGGTGAAGTTCTGCTCCGGGTCGAGAACCTCCAGAAGAGCCGACGACGGGTCGCCGCGGAAATCCATCGACATCTTGTCGACCTCGTCCAGCAGGAAGAGCGGGTTCCTGACCTTCACCTTGCCCATGTTCTGCACGATCTTGCCGGGCATGGACCCGATATACGTTCGCCGGTGCCCGCGGATTTCGGCCTCGTCCCGCACGCCGCCCAGGGACATGCGGACAAACTTGCGATTCGTCGCGCGGGCGATGCTCTGTCCGACCGAAGTCTTGCCGACACCCGGCGGGCCGACCAGGCAGAGAATGGGCCCCTTCAACTCGCGGACACGCTGCTGCACGGCGAGGTACTCCAGGATGCGTTCCTTGACCTTGTGCAGACCGTAGTGGTCTTCTTCCAGCACCTGCTCGGCCTTTTCCAGGTCCCGCGTCACCCTGGTGCGCTTCTTCCAGGGCACCTTGACGAGCCAGTCGATGTAATTGCGCACCACGGTGGCTTCCGCGGACATGGGCGACATCAGTTTCAGCTTGTTCAGTTCCGAACCGGCCTTCTCCTTCGCTTCCTTGCTCATGCCGGCATCGGTGACCTTCTTTTCCAGTTCGCCGAGTTCGTTGGGCGCATCCTCGATTTCGCCCAACTCCTTCTGAATGGCCTTCATCTGCTCATTCAGGTAGTACTCGCGCTGACTTTTCTCCATCTGCTGCTTCACGCGGCCGCGAATGCGTTTTTCTATGCGCAGCAGATCGATCTCCCCTTCGATCAGGGTGTGAACATGCTCCAACCGCGCCTTGACGTCGTGGATCTCAAGGATCTTCTGCTTGTCCACCAGCTTCAGCGCCATGTGCGCGGCCACCGTGTCGGCCAATCGTCCCGGCAGGTCGATGCCCGCCAGCGTGGTCAGGACTTCCGGCGGAATCTTCTTGTTGAGCTTGACGTACTGCTCGAATCGCGAAATGACGGAGCGTGACAGCACGTCCATTTCCTTTTCGTCGTAGACGCTGTCCTCGTCAAGTATCTCGAACGCCGCGGAGAAACACTCGCCGATCTCGAGTTGCAGGAGACGTGCGCGGCGTCCACCTTCCACCAGAACCTTTACGGTCCCGTCCGGCAGCTTCAGCAGTTGCAGGATGGTCGCGATCGTGCCGACCTCGTAGAGATCCTCCATGCCGGGATCGTCGACGTCAGCCTGTGTCTGCGCGACCAGCAATATTTCCTTGTCCGCGGCCATGGCCCGATCCATCGCCACAACGGACTTGTCCCGCCCGACGAACAGGGGGATAACCATCTGCGGGTATACAACTACATCGCGCAGGGGAAGCACCGGCAACCGCTCGATGCGCGCATGTTCCAGACCGGTGGTGTCGTCCAAGTCAAGCTCCCTGAATCGGGGGGTTCCCGCCGTGCGTACCTATATTGTGGTCCAGACCTCCAAAACTCAAGTCAAGGATCCCAT
>JAPOYX010000119.1 GCA_026706345.1 Gemmatimonadota bacterium
ACGAACTGATCTTCATCCGGAACGCCGACCAGGTTCCCGTCGGTTGCGTACGTCCAGCCGTGGTAGTTGCAGGTCAGGCGCCGCGAGCGGCCCTGCCCGTCGGCGAGGCGATTGCCCCGGTGGCGGCAGACGTTGTGAAACGCGCGGATGCGGCCGTCCTCCGCCCGTGTTATGACAATCGAGGCAGGAATGTGGGGCAGGTCCCGCACGAAATAGCTGCCGGGTTCCTCCACATCGTCCTCTCGGCAAGCATAAAGCCAGTGACAGGAGAAGATGCGGTCGCGTTCACGGGCGAAGTATTCGAACGACGTATAGGGTGATGTCGGCAGCGGACCGGTTCCGAGCTCCGGAAACCGGGCAGCCCAGCGCACCGTTTCGGTCTGCACGGCTCAACCGGACCCGTGGTACTTCGCCGACAGGCCCTCGCCGGCCGTCAGGTAGGCTTCCCGTGGCGGGCTGAATACATCCAGGATGACCGCGCCACTGTCACCGGTACGGACACCGTGCGGCGTATTGCCGGGGGTGCACCAGAAGTCTCCCTGTTGCATCTCGACTTCCTCGCCGTCCTGGATGCGCACGCACTCGCCCTCCATCAGGATGCCCCATTGCTCTTCATCGTGGCTGTGGATGGTGGGTTCGGTGTGCGGGCCGATCTCCGCCAGGGAGAACATGACCTTCTCGCCGATGAACAGGCGAGTGGATATCGTGTCGGTCAGCTTGCGGAATATGCCGTCGTCCTTGGTCTTGAAATACCATTGTTTCGCATCGGACATTCTGAACTCCTTTCCTTGATTTCGTTTGCCGTGGCGGCCCCGGACCGACGGAGGGGCAATCTGGCGGCTCGAAGGCCGAAACTTCGTCGGTTCTTATCCGCTATCCGGGCCTAATGGGTTTCCTCCGCGTGATCCGCGGTGAAAATTTCGCCGAGCAGCTTCTCCCGGTCGACGACCCGCCCCTCCTTGACGACGGTTTCGATCGAACGGGTCGCCCGGATGTCCGCCAGCGGGTCCTCCGAGAGTATCAGCAGGTCGGCGCTCTTGCCGGGCGCCAGCGAGCCGATCAGCGGCTCCCGGGCCAAGGTCGCGGCCGGATGCGGCGCCGCGCTGATGGCGGCAAGCTCCGGCACGCCGGCGGCGACCATGAGTTCCAACTCGCGGTGCACGCTCAGGCCCGGAAAGACGCCCGGAACGCCTGTGTCGGGACCGACCGCGAATGGAATGCCCGCATCGTGGATCTTTTTCATGTTGCCCATGATGGTCGGCAACTGCCGCGCGATATTGTCCCGCCTGGTGAAGGCATCGAACTCGTCCAGCGGGCCGCCGGGCCCCAGGGTTTCCAGCGTGGCTTTCGGCACGCTCTCGCGCACCCAGGAAGAGTCCGCCCATGCCCGGATCGCCTGCGGCTCATAGGTGTCGTTGTAGATGGACAGCGTCGCCACGTACAGGCTGCCGTTGGCGCGCATCGCCTCCAGGTACTCGTCATCGATCTCGCCCGTCACCGAAGAGTGGTACAGGATGTCGCCGCCCGCCTGCAGCACCTCTCGGTGGCCTTCCAGTTCGTAGACGTGCGACGCAACCGGCAGGCCGTGCCGGTGTGCCTCGGTAATCACCCGCTGCATCACGTCCTTGCGCAGCATCGGCATCGCCTGATGGAAAGCGCAGCACATCGAGTCGTAGAAGATCTTTACGAAATTGACGCCGTTTTCAGCCAATCCCGCAACGGCTGCCGGGGCATTGTCCGGATCGTCGAGCTCGATGCGCGCATCCATCTGGTTGGACCCCGCCCATCCCGCCGGCGCGGTCACCCCGGGGCCGGAAACGAACAGTCTCGGCCCTTCGATCTCGCCCGACGCGAGCGCCTGCCGCAACCAGAGGCCGTTGTCGATGGGCTGCACCGAGAAGTGGCAACCCACCACCCCCCAGTAGAGCATCTGCCGGAGCACCCGTTTCTGGTCATCCACAACATAGGAGGCGCCCACGTCGACCACGGTGTCGAAGCCACCGCTGATCAGGTGGGCATGCATGTCGATCAACCCGGGAATGACTGTCTTGCCGGACGCATCGACGTGCCCTGGGCCGGATGCGAGGGAATCGGTATCGGGCAGTATGCTCCTGATCTTGCCGGACTCTATGAAAATGGCTTGACGCTCGAGCGGCGGGCGGCCGCTTCCGTCGATGACGCGCGCGTTGCGAATGACTGTCGGGCTCGTATCGACAGGATCCGTGGTTGAAGATGATGTAGACATTCCCCTCGCCCGCCTGGGTCGGAACAGACCCTCCCGGTTGCTTATCTAGCATAACGTCCCCATACTTTCCAGCAGAGTCAGGGGGGTTACAGGGACCCTTTGCCCCATCGCACCAGACGGGCAGGGGAACCGTTTGCATGGGCAATCAGGCGTCGACCGGCGAACGCAGCACAACCGATTTTGTCGAGGATCTCGTTCGCGCCAATCAGTCAACACTCACCGCCTACATGCGCCGGAGGATTCCTTCGGCGTCCGATGCCGCGGATGCGTGCCAGGAGGTGTTCCTGCGCATGTGCCGCATCGACCGGCCGTCCCGCATCAGGAACCCCCGCGCCTTTCTGTTCCAGACGGCCCAGAACATCGTCCAGGACTACTTTCGCAAGCGAAGAATCAGCGAAGTACCGCTCGGCATCGACGCCTTCGGGGCCGAGCCGCGCCTGACCAGCCCGTCGCCCGAGCGCGCGCAGTACGCGAAGGAGTGGGACGCCGCCTACCGGGCCGCCATCGACGAACTGACGCCGAGGTGCCGGAGGGTCTTCGTTCTGTGCAGAATCCGTAACTGGCCCCATGCGGAGATCGCGCGGGAAATGGGCATTTCCACGAAAATGGTGGAGAAGTACATGACAAAGGCCCTCGCCCACCTTACCGTGAAGCTCCAGGAATTCCTGGTTGACGATTTCCACTGATCGAGGAGCTGTCATGCGAAACGAGCTGACCGAACCCAAGGTCATCAATTTCTCGGACGACGAGTTCTCCCGCGAGATCGTGCCCGGGGTGGCGCACATGAAGCACACGTTCGGCAACGATACGAGCGTCGCCCTGTTCAAGGTGGCGAAGGGCAAGGGAAGCTCGTTTCCGGACGTCAAGC
>JAPOYX010000120.1 GCA_026706345.1 Gemmatimonadota bacterium
CTTCAACAGGGTCCGCGACTATCAACTCGAAGGCTTCGTTGGGGACGTAGAAGCCCTGCAACTCGTTGTTCCTGAGGATTCCGACCGGCTTGCCGGTTTGACTGGCCTCTTCCATCACACGTGCTGGAGACTGCTTGAGCCGAGATACTGTTACCAATTTGTGAGCATTCATGAGCAAGATTACCGGTTCGGTTGGTTTTCGAATTGAGAATCGAATTTCAAGAATAGAGGTTTCGGGACTTGGATGACTCAATCCTTGTGAAAGTACCAAATAACGTACTTAGAACTAAATTTAGTACTATTCGGGAAGCGTTGCAAGTCCGATTTCGACAGCGCGCAACCGCATGCGCACCACCGAAGCAGCGCCCCTAGATAGTCGCCTTGAGGCCAAGACTGTAGGTTATGCCCGCGTCGTAACTTTCATAGGGCAGGGCGCCCTGGGTCCAGTCGACTTTGTCGTCGAGGATGTTCTTGACCTTGAGTTCGAGTTCGAGATGGGTGTCGTAGAGGTAGAAGGTGTAGCGCGCCAGGAAATCGAGCTGGCCGCGGGCTTCCTCGATGATGTTCGGCGCGTTCTCGGCGCCCACCAGAATGATCCGCTCGCCCGTGTAGTTGTAGGCCAGCGAGCCCTCGATGCCCGCGTTGTAGTTTGCGTAAGTGAGGATCAGGTTGCCGAGCATGTCGGACTGGCCGCTGATCTCCCGTTCGTTCTCGTACAGTCGCGCGATCTGCCGGGAGCCGGTCACGGGCACGTCGCGCGGCGATTCGCCCTCGCCGAACAGGGTTACCTGCGAGTCGATCAGGGAGAAGTTCGCGTTCAGCGCGAAGTGGTTCCAGGCCTCGCCCCAACCGAACCACTCATCGAGGGGCAGATCCTTGCGCAACTCGATTTCCGCCCCTTCGAGCGTCGCCTCTTCGCCGTTGAACCAGGTAAAGATGTCGTTCTGCGCCTGGACCTTGCCGATCTCGATGGGGTTTTTGAATTCCTTCCTGAAAACACCCACGGAAAGGCTGTCGGCGGCGCCGAAATACCATTCGAGGCGGGCGTCGTAGTTGTCGAGCCTGGCCGGCTCCAGGAACACGTTACCGCGGTACAGGTTGGAGTCTTCGGGGTTGCGAATGGTCGTACCGGTGATTTCCAGCAGGCTCGGCCGGTTGACCGTCTTGGAATAGGCCAATCGGAGCTGCAGGTCGTTGACGAACTCGAAGGTCAGGGATGCGGCGGGCAGGGTGTCCTTGTAGTCCTGGCTGACCGCGTTGTCGGTGCCTTCCCCGATGTTGCCGCCGAAGGCGTCGGCGAACAGGGTCGTCTCCTCGTAGCGTAGCCCCACCGCCGCCCGGATGCGCGGCGTGAACTGGGCGTCCATTCCCCCGTAGAAGGAACTGGTTTCCTCGCCCGATGTGGCGAACGGGAAGATGCCCGCAGCATTTGCGGCGCCTGCGGAGAAGTCGCGCGCATCGAGCCAGCCCTTGCTCCAGTTGTCGATGCCGAAAAGCTGTTCCGGCGTCATGAGCGCAACGTAGGGGGGCGCCTGCGGCGTCAGGTCGAAGCGGAAAAAGCGGTCGCGGCTTGAGCGCACCCGCTGATAGTCCGACCAGCCTGCCTTGATCTCCATTTCAACCGCGCCGAGCATCAGCGGCAGCGCGATGTCGACGCCGAACTCCTCGATCTCGTCCCGGAGTTTCGAGAACACCCGGTCAGGGGCCTGGAATACGTCGCGCAGGTCGCCGGCCGCCTGCCGGTTCGGCGTGACCACTTCCTCGAGCCCGGCGAAATTGTTGGCATAGGTATAGGTTCGGGTGTCCGGGGCATCCCGGGTGGCTGCGCCGTCGATGGCCCGCCAGTTGACGGACAACTGGTCGAAGGTGCCGGCATCGAAGTAGTGCTCGCCCTTGAGCCGGGTGGAACGGATGTAGTTCTCCGTCCATTGCAGCCGGTAGCTCACCACCCGGGTGCCTGTGGTGACATCGTCCTCGCTGGACAGGCCCCGGAACCGCTGTGTCTCGTCGTCGGCCTGGCGCAGGATCACCTGGGAGAGCTGGATGGAATGATCGTTGTTGAATTCGATGCCCAGGTTGAGAAAGCCGCTCCAGTTGATGGTGTGGCGCGTGGTGAACTGCCGGTAGTCGACGGTCTGGGTACTGCCCCCGTCAACGCCCGTGAACTCATAGCGCCGGTAGTCCTTGTCACGGTTGTTGTAGTCATTGCTGTATTTGCCCGCCGCGAGCAGGCCGACCGACGCACCGTTGTCGAAGTCGTACCGGTAACCCATCTCCCCCTCGCCGGTGTAGTTGGGCTTCAGCCTGTCCTTCTCGCGGATGTGCCAGAAGTTGTAGAAGCTGGCGCCGAGGCCTGCGCTCTCGGGCCAGGGCGTTGCCTCGAACGCTTCACTTGAAATCAGCTTGATGTTGTCGGGAATGTTACGCGTGCCGTCGTCGAATCCCCAGTTGTCGCGGCCGCCGCCCCGGTAGGAGAGCCCGTCGCCGCCGGTGGTCTCCGAGTTGCCTCCGATCTGCACCTTGGCGGAAAGGTAATTCTCTTCAGGCGTTGCCTTGGTGCGAATCATGACCACGCCGCCGCTGAAGTCGCCCGGGTATTCCGGCGAGAAGGTCTTCTGCACCAGCAGGCTGCGCACGATGCTGTTGGGCACGATATCCAGCGGTACCGTCTTCTGGAACGGCACCGGGGAGGAGATGCGGGCGCCGTCCAGCAGGGTCGATGAGTAGCGTTCCCCCAGGCCCCGCACGTAGACGTACTTGCCGCCCACCAGGCTGAGGCCCGTTATCCGTGACAAGGCATCGCCGACGCTGGTGTCGGCGAGAAGCTCCAGCGCCTCGGTGTCGAGGACATTGGAAACTTCCGAAGTCGTGCGCTTCTCGTCCGGAATGAAGGTGCCGATCACCACGACCTCCTCGACTCCCCGGCTCGCCGCGGCGACAGCGGCCGGCGGCTCTTCTTCGCCTCCCGCCTCCTCCGCGGCCAGGCTCCCCCAGCCTGTCAGCAGCCCCAGTACCAGCATCGACGCCGGAATGGTTGTCAACCGGCAATGTTTCCTTGCCATTGCTAGTTGTCCAGCCCGACCGTCCAACCGGACCCCCAGTTGGCAATGTCCGAGCCGATGATCGAACTGCCGGCATCGTCAT
>JAPOYX010000121.1:0-1285 GCA_026706345.1 Gemmatimonadota bacterium
ACGCCGCATCCGGCGGCCCTGCATAGACAATCCTTATTGGATGCCATGAATGGCACGGACCGGGACGTCTCAAGCAGTCACCCGGCGGCCAGCGCGTCAGCGGCAAAGTAAGGCAGGCACGGGAGTGTCGGAGGCGTCCGCGCTCATCCGATACTTCAGCTTATCTCCGTCTCGTCAGCAAAATCCCAGACCCGCAGCACCCCCGGTTTAACCCGAACCAGCACGAGGTCGGCCTCGCGGAAGGGCTCAACATAGGCCGGTCCCCGCTTGGCTCCCAGATAGCGCACGGCGATCCGCCGGGTGGTCTCAAACGCGTCCGCTCGCTCGATACTGGCCTCCCCGCGCACCTCAATCCCCCGGTAGGGAGGGCTATCTTCGGCGACGCTGATACTCACTCTGGCATCACGCCGAACGTGACGGGCCTTGATATCCTCGTTCGCCACCGCAACCGTAAAGCCGCCGTCTTTCCACTCGTGCCAGACGGGGGACATCAGGACCGTCCCGTCTTTGAAATGGGTCGCCAGGGTTGCGCATTTGGGTTGATCCAGGAAGTCTCCCAGATCTTCGAGACGTAGATTTTTTCGCATGATTCTCCCCTACTGCCGGGCATCTACGGGTACACGCAGGGCCGCGTGGACCACTCGTACACAACGCCTTCGGCCGTCAACCGGCCGGACGCCGAAGCGAGAGCCGACGTTTCAATCTTCCTCACAACAGTAGCCGGTATCTCACCCGGGTTTACCAGCCGCCCGTCAATAAAAATATCGACCACCAGGTCGGGTCCGCTGTCTGTTTCCATCAGTCTAGTCGTCCGAAAAGCCGCACACCTTGGCGCCGCGCACCGAAGCCGGCTTCTCGGTACAGCGCGTATACCAGGCGACCACATTGGGGAAATCCGCGTCCAGCTTCAGATCTTCCCACGCCCCATAGCCCCAGTCGAGGCAGCCGACCCAGGGAAAGGTCGCGATGTCGGCGATCGTGTATTCATCGTCCATCACATAGTCCCGGCCGTCCAAACGTTTTTCCAGCACGCCCAGGAGCCGCCGGGCTTCATTGGTATAGCGCTCGGTCGGATACGGAATACGCTCTTTGGCAAATTTATAGAAGTGGCCGAACTGCCCGAACATGGGACCGACCCCGGCCATCTGAAAAAACAGCCACTGGATGCACTCGCTACGCCGGTGGGGGTCAGCCGGCAGCAGCCTGCCCGTCTTCTCCGCCAGGTATAACAGCATGGCCCCGGACTCAAAGATGGACAGCGGTTTCCCGCCCGGACCGTCAGGGT
>JAPOYX010000121.1:1320-2223 GCA_026706345.1 Gemmatimonadota bacterium
CGACCATGGCGGGGATTTTCGAGTTGGGACACACCGCGATGAACTCCTCGGTGAACTGCTCGTTCTCCAGGATATTCACCTTGTGGGCTTCATACGGCAGCCCCAATTCTTCCAGGGCGATACCTGCCTTCTGGCCGTTCGGGGTGGCCAGTGAATAGAGTTGAATGCGGTCAGGATGTTCAATCGGCCACTTCTTGTCACTCATCGGGTCTCCTTCTCCGGACTAGGCCAGCTTCATTTCCTTCGCGAAGTGTTCCATGAGGCGCATGAGTTCGGCAAACTCATTCGTCCAGGCCCGGAACGACAGATAGACATGGTCCACCCCCAGGTCGGCGTAGCGCGGAATGTCCCGGATCAACTGATCCACGCTCGGCGCTCCGAGCGGCAGCATGCAAATCTGCAAATCGTCCGGGTCGCGACCCGCCTGAGAGGTCAATTCCCGCAGGGTTTCCAGGGGCTCTTGGATGTCATCCGGTCCCTTGCCCATGGCGATCCAGCCATCGCCGCGCCGCGCTATGCGACGCAGGGCGCCCTTGGTCATCCCCCCGACAAGAATGGGCGGATGCGGCTGCTGAACCGGTTTGGGAATAAATTTAATATCCGCGAACTGAAAATGCTTTCCGGCAAACGCTGGCGTTTCCTGCGTCCAGACCGCCTTGAAGATGTCCATGGTCTCGTTCGTGCGGGCTCCCCGCTCTGTGATCGATGTGCCCAGGGCGGTGAATTCCTGCTCCAGCCAGCCGGCCCCCACGCCGACAACCGTCCGCCCACCGGACAAGACGTCAATGGTGGCAAGCGCCTTGGCCGCGGCCAAGGGGTGCCGGTAGGGCAGAATCAGAACCGCGGTACCGAGTTTGACGGTTGTCGTCTTATACGCCAGGGCTGCCAGGACGGTGAGCGGAT
>JAPOYX010000122.1 GCA_026706345.1 Gemmatimonadota bacterium
GCGTACACTATGCGCGCCGAAAATCCGGCGGATACAGGTGGCATGCGAATTCCCGAGCAATACGATCATTCGGATACTCCTGAATGCACGCTCTCGTGCCGCGCCAATCTGTAAGACGAAAGTGACTATGGAGATGTGATGATGGAAAAAGCTCTTGATCGCAGGTACACCATGCCGCTCATCGTGGCGGTTGTCGTTGCGCTGGCGGCTCCGCCTGTCCTTGCCCAGGACATGCTCGAGGAGATCGTCGTCACGGCGCGCAAGCGCGAGGAGAACCTGCAGGAAGTGCCCGTGTCGATCTCGGTCATCAACTCGGACCTGCTGGTGGAATCCGGCATCCGCGACGCATACGACCTGTTCGAGATGACGCCGGGCATCAACTGGGAACAGGCCCAGGATCGCCAGGGCAGCCGCCCGTCGGTGCGCGGCGTGCAGACCGCGGCGCAGAACCCGGTTCGCCAGAAGGTGACCTCCTTCCTCGACGGCATGCCGCTATTGGGACAGCAGGGCGGACTGCAGTTCGTCGGCGTCGACCGGGTCGAGGTCATGCGCGGGCCGCAGAGTTCCGCCTTCGGAAGGGCCACGTTTGCCGGAGCCATCAACTACGTTTCGCGCACGCCGGGGGACGAATTCAGCGGCGACATGCGGCTGGCGACGAGCAGTCTGGGACGGAACGAGCTCCAGTTCGAGATCGGCGGACCCATCAATGAAACTTTCGGGTACACGCTCGACGCGAACTTCGACGAGTTCCGGGGGGCGGACGAGTGGGTGTCCAGCGACGGCTACGAGCTGGGCGGACAGCAGACCACGTACGTCACCGGCAAGCTGACCTTCGCGCCCAATGACAGCTTCGACGGTTACGTCAGGTTCATTCACTCCGACATCGACGACACGCCGCCCATCGAGTGGTTCCCCACACGTGCCGAACGGGATGCCTGTTCGAACATCACGCTTGGGATGGGAAACCGTTATTTCGAGGGTGAGTACAACTGCGAGGTGGTCGTGCCCTCGGGCGGTTATCCCAGGAACCACCAGCCCCAGCTGATCTTCCCCGAAGGCACTCGGGAGTACTACGCCGCGCAGATCTACAGCGTGCTGGATCCGTCGTCGCGCGTCGAGCGCAATCGCATCCAGAGCCAGCTCAACTTCAACACTGAAGGCGGCAGCACGCTGGAACTCCTGGCTTTCTATTCCGAGGACGAACTTCGGCGCTGGTACGACTCGGATTCGTCCGGGGCCGATCCAGTCGTGTCGTTCCCGATGGGCATGTACATGGTGGCGGGCGTCAGCTCCATGGCCAATCCCAATATCATCGAAGAGAACTACGTGGAGGCGCGGTGGATTTCACCGGGCGAGGAACGGCTGCGCTGGCTCGTGGGCGCCTCGGTGTACGACTATTCGTCATTGACGAACGTGTGGTCGGTGTACGCCGGCGTGGTGCTGGAGCTGGAAGACGAAGTCAACAATGGCAATCCGTTCGTTCCCAACCTGGTGTTGTCGGATACATCGACCAATACGGGCGTTTATGCAAACGTCACCTACGACATTTCGGATCAGACCACGATTTCGTTCGAGGGGCGTTTCCAGCGGGATGACGTGACCAACATCGACAACATCACCGGAGCCAGCTTCAACCTGACGACCGACAGCTTCCAGCCGCGTATCGGCCTGAATCACAACCTCAACGAGGAAGTCTCGGTCTACGCACAGGTTTCCAGTGGAACCAATCCGGCCGGGGTCAACCTCCCCTTTGTCGAGCAATTGCGCATCGACTCGCTCGCTGCCGCGGCTGCGGCGGGGGCGGTCGCCTTCGACGAAACTACGTTTCTTACCTTCGAGGAGGAGTCATTGACCAACTTCGAGGTGGGCGTCAAGGCGAACGCGCTGGAAAACCGCTTGCAGTTGGCTGCCGCGGTATACATCATGGAATGGGACAAGATGATCAACCCCTTTACCCTGAGTTGGGATGGAGACTGGAATGACGGCTCGTTCGACCCGAACGGCAACACATTCACGGGCCCGTTCGTAATGGCGCGGACCTTCATCAACACCGGCGTAGGGGATCTGTCCGGG